>CAYSME010000010.1:0-14190 GCA_964432085.1 uncultured Gammaproteobacteria bacterium
TCATTTTTTAGAGATTCCATGCCCAAAGGTGGTATGGAATCTCTAAAAAATGAGGACCCATTTAAAGTTAGGTCATATTGATAAGACTCAATATTTAATGGGTCCTCATTTTTTAGAGATTCCATACCACCTTTGGGCATGGAAAAAGGATTATGGCCAAAATCTAAATTACCCTCATCATTAATTTCGTAAAAAGGGAAACCTGTTATCCAATTGAAATATAAAATATCAGGATCGCGAAGATTTAAAATATCACCTAAATTAAGGCGAAGATTACCTAGAACTTTATTGGCTGTATTTATACTGTCTGCAACAAAAAAGATCATATCGCCATTTTTAGCTTGGGTATTTTTGATAATTTCTTTTTGTAATTCTTCATTAAAGAATCGAGCAACACCGGTGTCTAGTTTTCCATCGACAACTTTGGTGTAGGCCAGACCTTTAGCACCTTTTTCTTTGGCAAAGCTTTCTAATTTATCAATTTGAGTTTTGCTAAATTCGGCACATTTGGGAGCAATGAGACATTTAATAATTTGGGCATTGTTAAAAACATTAAAATCACTTTTACCTTTAACGATGTTGGTAATATCCTGGAGTTCTAAACCAAAACGAGTGTCAGGCTTATCGCTGCCATATTTATCCATGGCCTCTTTATAGGAAATACGAGGGAAGGGAAACTTAGCAATAGTTTTTTGAGGAGCAATTGATTGATAAGTTTCTTTAATTAAGTTTTCAGCACTAGAAAAAAGTTTATCAATAGTGGGAAAACTCATTTCAATATCGATTTGATAAAAAGCACCGGCATGGCGATCGGCACGAGGATCTTCATCGCGAAAACATGGAGCGATTTGAAAATATTTATCGACTCCTGAAACCATTAATAATTGTTTAAATTGTTGGGGGGCTTGGGGTAAAACAAAAAATTTGCCTTTATGAATACGCGATGGAACTAAAAAATCGCGGGCACCTTCTGGAGAAGTGGTAGTTAAAAGCGGAGTCATAACCTCGGTGAAACCATTTTGTTCCATCCAATTCCTAACAGCCAAAATATATTTACTCTTGTCTTTTAAAATTTTAGCCAAACGGGGACGGCGTAAATCGAGGTAACGATATTTAAGACGTAAAGATTCATCAATATCTAAACCATCAGTGTCGAGAGGAAAAGGTGAAACTTCACTTTTATTTAAAACAGTTAATTTCTCACAAATAATTTCAATTAAACCTGTGGGTATTTTTTTATTGATGGCTTTTTCGTCGCGTTTTACAACTGTGCCTTCGATCTCTATCACCCATTCTAGTCCAATTGAAGAAGCTAATTTATGAATTTCTTTATTATTTTTAACGTCAACAACGATTTGAATGTTACCGCTCCAATCGCGAAAATCAATAAAAATTAGTTGGCCGTGATCGCGAATATTATTAATCCAACCTTGCAATAAAACTTTTTCTCCTATTTTTTTGGGGCATTCGTTTACGAGTATTCTTTCCATAGAGATATTTTACTTCAGAATACAGTCATTTCAAACAGGAAAGATTTCTTTAATTATAAGTTGTGGTGTAGAGTTTCCGCCCCAAATGTTTAAATCAAGAGAGGCAATTATATTTATTAAGTCACCTGTTTTTAAAGTTTTGTCTAATTCCCCTTTTTTAAAAGCAACGGCATCTATATTTCCAAACTTAAGCTTGAGATGATCACCTGTTGAACCAATAACCCGTTTTTGAGTAATCTGAATATTTTTAAATAAAAATAAAGGTTTGGGATTATCGATACCAAAAGGCTCAAATTTTTGTAAAAGACGGCAATTATCAATAGTGATGGCAGATAAATCCATTTCTGATTCAACAATAATAGATGGTTTTAAATCAATATTTTTTAATTGTTTATTTATATATTTGGTAATTTCGGTTTTAAACTTGGCAATTTTTTCAGTTTTAATGGTAAAACCGGCAGCTCCGGCGTGGCCGCCTAGATCAATTAGATCATTATCGAATTGTCGAAGACATTCGATAATATTTAATTCCTTAATTGACCGACAAGAACCTTTAGAAAATTCATCACCAACACTGATAATTATCGACGGTAAATAATATTTTTCAGTAAGACGACCAGCGATAAGACCGATTATGCCAGGGAGAAAAGATTTGTCAGAAATAAAAATTAATTTATTTTGATTATTATTTGATGCAGAGACGTTTTTTTGGTTTTGTGTAGAGACGCCCCGCGGGGCGTCTCTACAAATTATTTCTTCGGCGGTGATTAAATTTTCTTTTTGAAGATCCTGACGATCTTTATTAAATTTATCTAAACTATAGGCATATTTGCCAGCTTGAATTGCACTTTGACTGCACAAAAGTCTTAAAGCATCAGTGGGGTTGGAAAGACGACCAACAGCATTGAGACGAGGCCCAATAACAAATCCTAAATCATAAGCAGAAAGAGAATCTTGTTTAACACCACTAATTTCAATTAATTTTTTGATGCCATGATTGGGGTTTTTTTGTAGGGATTTTAATCCATGAACAACAATGTTTCGATTAATACCAATTAAAGGAAGACAATCAGCAACAGTGCCGGCGGCAGCTAGACCAATATTGGCATTTTTATCAAATTGAGAAGCAAAAAACCATGACAAACCAGCACCTGAAAAATTGGTTGAATGAATTATAGCTGTAACTTTTGGCAATTCGTCTGTTGGTAAATGGTGATCGGTAATAATAATATCAGTGTTTTTATTAGAAATTTTCTCCAATTCTTTAGTGGCAACAATACCATTATCAACAGTAATTAACAGATCGAAATGAATATTTTTCTCTGTTTCAAAATCAAAAAAAGATTTGGCTTTAACACCGTAACCATCAACTTCCCTGTCGGGAATAAAAGGTAGTACTTTGGCCCCTTTTTGGTGTAGGACTTGCCAAAGAATGGCAGTGGCAGTAAGACCATCGACATCATAATCACCATAAATTAAAATATTTTCATTATTTTTAATCGCTAAATTTACCCTATCTATGGCTTTTTTTAATTCTTTTTTATTAATTTTAAAATCTAAATTATTGGGAAAATGAGGTTTAAAAAAATCTTCATAGTCTGATTTTTTAATTCCACGATTTTTTAATAAAATATCTAAAAACTCTGACTCAGAAAAATATTTGTCAATGACTTTTTTATTTTTTAAAATAATTTCGGAAAACATAAAGATATAGAATTGTACACTTTTTATTTTTTAAAAAATTAGCATATAATTAAATTGTTATATTTAACATAAAAATAAAGGAGTAAAAATGGCAAAAAAATTATTTGTAGGTAATTTACCTTTTTCGATGAATCATGATCAATTGATAGAAGTTTTTAAACCGTTTGGCCAGGTTGTATCGGCAAATATTGTGGCTGATAAATTTTCTGGACGTTCAAAAGGTTTTGGATTTGTGGAATTTGAAAAAGATGAAGAAGCAATGAAAGCAATTGAAGGTTTGAATGAAACCGAACAAATGGGAAGAAATATTGTGGTAAAAGAGGCAATTGCTCGACCAGAGCAAGCTGTTGAAGAACCAACTGTTTAAAACCCCTTTGTCTTACTTCGTTTCGACATCTCCCCTTGATAAAGGGGAGATTTTTTTATTTTGAAAAAGGGAGAATTCTTTAAAAATAAGGTAAAATATAGACATAGATGAATACTTTTAATATTCCCGAAAAGGTAGAGAAATTAATCAAAAAAATTAAAGAAAACAAAGCTGAAATTTATATTGTCGGCGGGGCTGTTCGTGACCTTATTTTAGGAAGAGAGGTAAAGGATTGGGATTTTACAACAAATCTAACACCAGAAGAAATGCAAAAAATATTTCCAAAAAATAGTTTTTATAATAATAAATTCGGAACTATCAGTGTGGTTGAAGGTGAAGATATTTTTGAAATAACAACTTTTAGAACAGAACAAGGTTATTCGGACACTAGACATCCAGATGAAATTAAATGGGGAAAAACATTAGAGGAAGATCTGCAACGTAGAGATTTTACTATTAATGCGATGGCATTAAGTCAAAACCCACCGCCCTTTCAGGGCACCTCCCTTGAAAAGGGAGGCTATTATATTATTGATTTGTATGGAGGTCAGGAAGATTTAGAAAATAAATTAATTAGAACAGTGGGAAAACCAGATGAAAGATTTGGAGAAGATGCATTAAGGATGATGAGAGCAATTAGAATTGCCAGTCAAATTGGATTTTTAATTGAAGAAAAAACTTTTGAATCGATCCAAAAAAATGCAAAATTAATTCAAAAAATTGCCGGTGAAAGAATTAGAGATGAACTATTTAAAATATTATTATCTCCAAAACCAAGTGATGGAATAATATTATTAAAAAATTCGAGTTTATTAGAAGAAATAATTCCAGAATTGATGGATGGATATGGAATGACTCAAAAAGGACATCATATTGATGACGTTTGGACTCATAATTTAAAAACTTTAGATAATTGTGCTAGCAATAACCCAATTACAAAATTAGCTGCTTTGTTGCATGATTTAGGAAAACCAAAATCAATGGCAGGTGAAGGCAAAAGTCGAACTTTTCATAACCATGAAATTATTGGATCGAGAATGGCTGTGGAAATCGGGAAAAGATTAAGATTATCTAAAAAAGAATTAGAACAATTATTTAAATTGGTTAGATGGCATATGTTTTCAGTGATATCGACTCAAACTGATAAAGCGGTAAGAAGATTTATTAGAAATGTGACTCCGGAATATATTGATGAAATGATTGCGATGAGAAGAGCTGATCGACTTGGAAGCGGAGCAAAAGAAACCAGCTGGAGATGGGAGTTGTTTAAACAAAGAATTATTGAGGTACAAAAACAACCATTTTCGATTAAAGATTTAAAAATTAATGGGCAAGACGTGATGGAAATTTTAAATATTAAACCGGGTCGAAAGGTTGGTGAAGTTTTAACTGAAATTTTTAAAGAAGTTGAGGAAAAACCAGAGTTGAACGAGAGAGAAATTTTGTTAGAAAAAATTAAAAGTTTTAAATAGAACTATAATAATATATGACCATAGATATTGAATTAACATTAAACAGATTTGGCTTAGGAAAAATTGCTGAAAATAAATTTCAGTTTTTATTTTTAAGATTTTCTTATTGGAAAATTCCTAATAAATATTCTATTTCTTTTGAAATAAATTGGAAAACTAAAGAAAAGTAGTTTTTATTTTTTCTTGGAATGTTTTTTGAAAAAGAGGACGAGAGGGATGGCGACGCCAGTAGAGGAATAAGTACCACAAATTACGCCAATAAGAAGCGCTGTGGCAAACCATTTAGTGGTGGACCCACCGAGAATGACCAAAGAGAGCAACATAAAGATAATAGTCATAGAATTATTAATAGATCGACTTAAAGTTTCGGTAACAGCTTGATTAGCTAGATTTACCCAATCTATGGTAATATTTTGACGTTTTAATTCACGCATACGATTAAAGGTGACAACAGTATCATGAACAGAAGATGAAAGGGTGGTTAGAAGTGCAGTGACAAAAAGAGAGTCTAATTCAGCTCCGAAAAAATGACCTAGGATGGAAAAACTGCCAATTAAAATGAAAGTATCGTGAAACATGGCCAAGACAGCTGAAGTTCCAAATGTGAGATCTTTGAAACGACTACCAATAAAAACAAGAAGAAAAATTGAAGATAAAATAACAGCAGTAACTGTTTTAGTTAATAACTCTTTTCCTAAAACCGGACCAAGGGATTCAAATTTTAACTCGGTATAGTCTGGATCTATTTTTTTTATGGCTTGATCTAGAATGTTTTTTTGGTCGGCATTAATATCTTGAAAAGACAAATTGTATTCAATTTCATTTTTAGTAATAACTAAATTATCAATATTATTTTGGGTAAAAATTTCTTCAATCTTTGAATTTTCTGGAGAAAAAGGTAAAACAATTTGCCAAGTGGCACCACCAATAAAATCAATAGATGGTTTAAAACCCCAAAAAATTATGGATAATAATGATGAAATTAGTAAAAGTGCGGAAAAAATAAAAAATAATGGTCTAAATTTCATGATGTTCATGTTATTTTTTCTCCTTAGCAAAAACTCTTAATAAATTTCGGGTGACAACAACTCCAGTAAAAATACCAATAAAAATACCCAAAATTAAAGTAACAGCAAACCCCCTAACCATACCAGAGGTGTTTAAAAAACTCCAATTAAATGGATTTAACAAAATTAATCCAGTGATGATGGTGCAAACATTGGCGTCTTTGATGGATTCCCAAGCCCGACCAAAACCCAACTCCATAGCATTATTCCAATTTTTACCTTTACGGGTTTCTTCGCGCATTCTTTCAAAAATTAAAATATTACTGTCGACAGCCATGCCGATTGATAAAATAAAACCAACAATACCGGGAAAAGTTAAAGTGACAGGGATTAGACGATAAAGGGTAAGAGTGATTAATCCATAGATGATTAAGCCAATGTCAGCGATTAAACCAAGTCGACCATAATTGCCAATCATAAAAATTGAAACTAAAATTAAACCAACAATGCCGGCAAAAATACCTTTACTAATAGAATCTCTCCCAAGAGTGGCAGTGATTTGCGATTGTTGGATCAGATTAATTGATAATGGCAAAGCTCCAGCATTTAATTGAACAGCTAATTCTTTGGCAGTGGAATTATCGAAATTTCCACTAATAACTGCCTTACCATCGGGAATAACTGAATTAACCGTCGGAGGATAAGTGATTAATTGGTTATCAAGCAAAATAGCGATTCTCTTGTTAAGAAACTCATTAGTGGCGGCAGCAAAAAGTTTTGTGCCTTCTTCATTAAACTCTAGAGATACTTCAGGCTCAGAAGTGTTGGGGTTTAATTGAACAGAGGCTTTGATTAAATGAGAACCATTAAGTCCAGTGTCTTTAGCAAAAACATCGTCGAGAGTAGCTGAAGCAGTGGCTTCTGGTGGAATATCAACTTCTCCTTTGAATTTTAATTGGGCGGTGGTACCAATTAGTTTAATGGCATTGTTGATATCTTCCACTCCGGGTAATTCGACTTTAAGTCGATATTCGTCATCTTGTTTGACAATTTGAACATTAGTTTCACTAACACCAAAAAGATTAATACGTTTTTCAATATTACTTTTTAAAGCGGATAGAGCGTCTTCCAAATCTTCCTTTTTAATATTGGAAGTATCAATTTTAAAAACAAGGGAAGCACCGCCGGCTAAATCAAGTCCATATTTAAGATCGAAATCTCGTCCATATTCTTTCTCGCCAATATTAAATTTAAAATCGGGACGATAAAAAGTATGTTGCCATTTTATTCGTCCTAAATTAATATTTATTGGAATTTCTCGAGGAAAATTGATTATAAAACAGACAAAAGTTAGGGCTAAAATGGTCCAAAAAGTTCTCATGATTTTGCTTTTATTAAACATAATTATTTAGAACCGATAAGTGAAAGCTGGCGGGGGTGTCCTGAAAAAATATAGTTTATAGAAGCTTTACTTTTATTAATTTTAACCAAAACAATATCTCCTTCTTTAATATTGAAGTCTTTGATTGATTTTGAAGGAATAGTCAGGGCTAAACTATTTCCAGTTTTAATAACTTTTCTGGATTGGGTCATTTTTTTTAAATGCTGGCAATTTCTGATGAGCTACCAATTATAACTATTGGACAGCTTAAAAAAAAGTCGACAATAAATTGGTCTCTTTTTTGTTTACGCATTTGAAATTCATTTTTATCCATGACCATATAGTTGATTTCGTGACCCCGAAGTTCTTCTTCTTGTTTGATAAAGCTATCAACCTCTTTGAGAGAAAACAAATCACCGACGATAACTAAATCGATTCCATCTTGGTTTCTTTTTTCACCAACAGCAAATTTGTAATTATATAAAACTAATTTTATAGGGCTGAGTGTTTCATTTTTGTGTTGAAGTTTTAAACCAAGACCAGAATTTTTACAGGCTAAAATTAAAAGGTCATAAAAAATTGGAGATTGTTTGCTGGCCCAATAATAAAGACGATTACCGCGCCATTCTGAATCAACAATGCCAGCTTTTTTTAAATTATCCAATTCACGACGAACTGAATTAATTTCTTCATCAACTAAGCGAACTAATTGTCTGACATAATAAATTTCCTTAGGGTTGGCAAAAAGAATGGTTATTAATTTTAATCTGGTTTGTGAAACAAGTAATTGTTTTAGACTGGTTTGGACTTTCATAATACGGAAACTTCACTACCAATTGCTAATATTTCAACCCAGATGTTGCCTGGAACAAAATTGACCTCTTTAAGGGCAGAATCTTTAAAAATGGTTCTAGAAAGACGGTTGGCTTTTGACCAAGTAATTTCAGTTTTAGTGCCATTTTGGAATAAAATTCCTTTACCAGTACCAATCATGTCGTAAAGATTGTGTTGGTGCTCATCGACCGATTGGGTTTCTTTGACATACTGGATAACTATATTTTTGGCCGTAATAGCGGTTTGAGTATTCCAATCAATTTGCTCCGATCCTCCATTACCTCGAATATAATAATTATTGGCTGAGTCGTATTTCCACTCGACAGAATAATCTTTGTAACCTTCCCAAAAATCGAAAGAAATTGTAGAAGAGGCACCAGTGGATTTGTCGTCTTTGGTAAAAGTCCAAGCACGATAATCTTTATCCCAAGAAGTTTTTTTAGCAACTGTTTTGTTAGTTAATCCACGAGTTTCGGCAATATTATAAAGTTCAGTGGTGGAACAGTACATAGTGTGTTCGGTGTCTCTTTCTTGTCCAGTACGGTCTGGCTCACGACGACAGGCTTTATAAGATAGGGCAAACTGACTTAAATCACCGTGGGTGCCTTCATTATTCCAACCATATTTGGCAATTTGTTCAATGGCCTGGGCTTTAATATTGGTAGTGCAAGGTCCACCAGTGGTAGCGGCAGAACAATTAGCGCCTCCGACATGGTTATAAAGTGGATAATCAGAATATTCAGAAGCAATATCAAGGAAATAAGTTCTAGCGGAACGAACTGGTCCAACGTCGTATTTATTTTCTATCGATGCTTCGGTATCAACAATGCCACAGTAAAAAACACCCATAAATCTGGTTATTCCTCCTTCGGCCATGGCTTCATAAACTATATCGGCAGATTGAAGTCCGGATTGAGGGCGAGAATCCTGATGATTTTCTATCATAACCATAAGAGGTCTTCTGGTCTCCCAAATAGTTCTTTCTTCAACAGAATATTTTTTCCCATTGATGGGGCATATTTCTGTTTTAGGACCAGTAAAACTACCTGTTTTAACCACTTTTTCATCTTCGTTAATTGTTGTTGGAGATATATTTTTTTGGGCTCCTGCAGGAATAAAATAGTCAAATAAATAATAAGAAATTCCGGTTAGAAATAGGAAAATTCCTAGATACCAGATTTTTGGTAAAGGTTTTTTATTCATTTGAAAATTAATTCTTAATAGTTTTAACTATAGCGGATTTTTCTTCCTTTGACAAAGTGATATTTTCACCGACACCATCCTTGATGGGTTTGGCATAAATTCTAGTAATATCTCGATTGTGTAGCGAAGTGATAATGGCTCCGGAATTATTTTTATCTAAAATTGAAAGAATAAAGCTCTGATCACCGCCAACATCGTCGAAGGGGTTAAACCTAGTAATGCCTATTTTTAGGTTATTATCTGAATTATTTAAATCTACAGCTTTATTTTTGGAATTATTTTTAATATAAACTAAGTAGGTTAGGTAGCCCAACCAAAGTAATATGATTGTTAATAGTAGGTATACTAAGAAAGACATCGATTACTAATTGTAGCAAAACAATATGCTATACTGGCGATAGGAAATATAAAATGAACGAAAATAAATATATTAAAAAAGATTTATTAAGAAGTTTGGTATTAAGTTTGGTTTTGATTGGGGCAATAATAGTTGTTTACTATCTTAAATATGGTCATTAGAAATTATTATTTTTTAAGGGAGGTGAGGATTAATGCCAACAATTAAATTTTATAATGTTAAATCACGTAAATCTGTTGAAGTTGATGTAAGTAAAGTTAAAAAAGTTATGTTAAAAAATGGTAGACCAGCAGCTGAAACTATGGATCCAGAAACTGGAACTAAAATGTTCAAAATCTTATCAGCAGCTGACGCAGCTATTTTAAAATAAATAAGATACAGATTTAATTATTACCCTCTCTGAATTTTCGGAGGGGGTATTTGTTATAATTTGTTATCCTAAAGAGATTGAAGGGCTTCGTTGAGGTGAGCCGCCTTCGCAAGAAGGCTACGGCGGCCAAGGCAGGAAAGTCCGGACCACAAAAAGCACAGAACCTAAAGATATAGGGGTCCGAGTAATCGGACGGCAACGCTACAGAGACGAGAAAGCCTCCTACGCCGCAAGGCTACGGACGGCTGAATATGAAACGAGCATCCTTCTGGTGGAAATCTCAAGATGAGACGTTAATATCTAGCTTTTGAGAGTCTCAGGTAGAGAGAATAGATTGATGGCCCCTAAACAGAATCCGGCTTATCAATGTCTTTAGGATTTTTGTTCTGAATCTTTAGAAAGACCTTTGATTATAGCTTGAGCAGTTAAAAAAATAGGAATGGCTAAAAGTGCTCCTCCAATTCCAGCTAATTTTGCTCCGGCTGTAATTAAGATTATTGTAATAATAGGATTTAATCCAATAGTTTTGCTCATAATTTTAGGAACTATAAAATTATTTTCTAGTTGTTGAACTAAAATTCCAAAAATAATAGTAAAAAGAGCAATTAATGGAGAAACTGTTAACCCAACTAGACCGGCAAGAAGAGTGGCAATGATAGGACCAATGTTAGGGATAGCTTCTAAAAGACCGGCAAAGATAGCTAAAGGAACGGCATACTTTAAACCAAGAGCTAAATAACCAAAATAGGAAAGAAGACCAATAATGGTCATTAATAAAAGTTCGGCACTAACCCAACTGCCGAGACTAGATTCCAAATTATTCATTATTCTTAAGAATTTAGCTTTACCTTTATCGCCAAAAAAATCATCGCCATATTTGGGAAAATTCTTTTTTTCTAAAAGCAAGTAAAAAGTAATAACAAAAATCATTAGGGCTGAAAAAACATTTGAACCGATTGAAATGGCAATTTGAACTATATTTGAAGGGATATTTTCTAAAGCTTTTATTTGAGAAGTTAAATCAATATTATTTTCACTAAAAAAACTGTTTTGGTTGAAAATTTTAATATTTTCAGCGATTTTGGGTAAACTATTAATTAAACCAGTGGTTTGTTCGATTAAAATTGGAATTATGCCAGCAACGCAAAAAGAGATAACTCCCAAGACTAGGATATAAACAATTACAATGGATAGAACTCTAGGTATTTTAATTTTTTGAAGTTGATTGACCAGTGGATTTATAGCATGCATCAATACAAAACTTATAAAAATCATGGCAAGAATATCTCTGATTTGCCAAAAGAAAGCTAAAGCCAGTAAAAAACAAATCGTAAAAACAATGGTTTTAGAGGAAATTTCTATTTTTCTAACTTTCATAATTCATTGTACCATTTGGAAATTATTTTGAAAATTTTATCTTTAAAATTAGATGAAGTTATGTCAAAAAAACAGGCAGTGTCTTTGTAACGAGATTTGAGATAAGTGCTTTGACGACGAGCATCGGAATGTTCAGCGAATTGCCATTTTTCTAAATAGAATTCTAATCCTCTCTCGGCTTCGCCGGATCTCCCCTTAACAAGGGGAGAAGTCTTTTCTTTTTCAAAATATGGGCGCATGCATTGATAGGCGGCAATTTGAAGACCGGGGTCACTCCAAGAATATTTTTTTAATAAATTTTTTATTTCATTAAAAAATCCAATATCAATTCTTTTTTGGACACGTTGGTCGATGCGATTGTATAGAAAATCTAAGGGAGCAGTGAGAGAAATATGGAGAATGTCGAAACCCTCCGTCCCCGATTTCATCGGGTCCACCTCCCTTGACAGGGAGGCTTTATTTTTAATATTTGATAATTTAATTTCGATTTTACGAGTAAGACGGTAATGGTTATTAATATCTGAGTGATTTAATTTTTTAAAACCATTTTTATCTAAAAATTTGTAAATTTTTTGTAAAAATTTTACAGATAATTTTGATGAAATTAAACGCCAAAATTTATTGGGTTTAATGGAAAAAGTGTCGTAGCTTGGATTAATTAATGAATCTAGATAAAAACCGCTGCACCCAACTAAAATCGGCAATTTATTTTTTGATTGGATCTTTTTGATAGTTTCTAAACCAATTTTTTGAAATTGAGCCACAGAAAATTTTTGATCAGGATTAATTAAATCGATTAAATGAATTGGAGTTTTATCTGGCTGGTCTTTGCCAGTGCCAATATCAAGACCTTTATAAATTTGACAAGAGTCGGTGGAAACTAATTCGCCATTATATTTTTTGGCTAACTTCGACGCTAAATCAGTTTTACCGGTAGCTGTCGGACCAGAAATGATTAATAATTTGTTCATGATAAATATTATACATTCTCTTTGTCTTTTTCCCAATTCTTAGGATTATTCTTAATATATATCTTTTTAATATAAAATTCCTTTTCGGATCGAATAATGCGGTCATGAAAACGGGGTTGCCATTGAAATTTAATATTATTTTGATTACAAAATCGGGTAACTGATGATTTAAATGTTTTTATAATCATCGGAATTAATTGTGTTGATTTTTGTGCAATTTTGACGTAATTTGGTGAATTTTTAACTGGTAAATTGATATTATTTTTATTAATATTTTCATTTGGTAGGAACGCATTATAATGCGTTCCTACAATTATATTTGGGTTTATTTTATTAATTTTTGATGAAAAATTATTTTTAATTATTAATATTCCATGAATATGGTTTGGCATGATAATAAATTCATCCAATATAATGTTTGGAAAATGATTTGGAATATCTATCCAATTTTGAAATGCAATTTTTCCGATTTGATTTAATTCAATTTTATTATTTTTTATTTCACCAAAATAATTAATATGTTCATGAGTACAAATGGTGATGAAATAAAATCCAGATGACGAATAATCCCAATTTTTTAATCGAAATTGTTTTTCTAACTTAAATGGAAATTTTTCAAATTTCACAAAATAATTTTATATTATTTTTGTGATTTATTATATTACGCGTTGATACGGAATTCGACGACATCATCGGGTTTCATGATGTAATCACGGCCTTCGTGGCGAAGCTTGCCGGCATCTTTAGCGCCTAAAACACCATTATATTGAATGTAATCATTATAAGAAACAACTTCGGCCATAATAAAACCTTTTTCAAAATCGGTATGAATAGCAGCGGCAGCTTTTGGGGCGGTGTCCCCTTTTTTAATTGTCCAAGCTCGAGCTTCTTTAACTCCGGCAGTGTAATAAGATTGGAGACCAAGAGTGTCGTAGGCTTTTTGAATAACTCTTTCTAATCCTGATTTAGTAACACCTAATTCTTTTAAATAATCTTTTCTTTCATCTGGGGATAATTCAACTAAATCAAATTCAATTTTAGCGCAGACAGGAATAACGGATTCCCAATTTTCAATTTTCAAATTCCAATTTTCGATATCTTTATAAATTTGCTCATCGACATTGGCAACAATGAAATAAGGTTTGGCAGTAAGTAAGAAAAATTCTTTTAATAATTCTTTTTCTTCATCTTCTAATTTTAGATTTACAGCTAAAGTGCCTTTTTCTAATTCTGATTTTAATTTTTGGGCTAATAAAAATTTTTTAGTTTTATTTTCTTTTGCATTGTTTTTATTAGTGTCGAGATATTTATCGATGGTTTCTAAATCTTTAATAATTAATTCGGCACAAATGACTTCAAAATCGCCTTGTGGATCAACGGAGCCTTCTTTAATGATATTAGAGTCGGAAAAGGCACGAACAACGTGGCAAATGGCATCACAATCACGAATATTAGTAAGAAATTTGTTGCCGAGACCTTCACCCTGGGAAGCTCCTTTGACTAGACCAGCAATATCAACAAATTCAACTGCGGCTGGAATAATTTTTTCAGTTTTGACAATTTTGGCAAGGACAGGTAATTTTTCATCAGGAACTTCAACAACACCAGTGTTGGGATCAATAGTACAAAAAGGATAATTGCTGGCGTCGGCAACTT
>CAYSME010000010.1:14206-18350 GCA_964432085.1 uncultured Gammaproteobacteria bacterium
GTGCGTTAAAAAGAGTTGATTTGCCAACATTAGGAAGACCAACGATGCCGATTGATAATTTCATGAGTGTATTTTACCAGTATTTTGGCACTATTTCGATATTAACTGATTTACTTTTCCTGTTGATTGGATTAATAAATTTCTGGCAATATCGCTTTTTATCATCAGTAAAATTAATGCGATTATGAGTAATAGTATAAAAATAGATCCAAGCGTTGGATTATAAAGGACTTTTTTGGGAGTGTAATTTTTATTTTCGGACATATTTTATTTAATTAATAATTTTTCTTAACCTTTGAACATCACGCCAACCAATGTCGGTGCGGAAATGTAAGTGATTGCAATCGATACTGATTGAAGAGAGGTTTTGATAAACAATTTGACGGGCTTCAATAATATTTTTACCTTCGGCTACAAGATAAAAAAGACGTCCACCATTAGCTATAAATTGATGATCTTTAACTTTTACTCCAGCACCATATAGTTTAACCTTTTTAGACTTAATTATCTTTTCCAACCCAAAAATTAATTTACCTTTGACTGATTCATAAGATAATGAATAACCTTGTGAAGTTCCGGCGACAACAATTCTGGTTTTTTTGTCTATTATTATTTTTAACTTATTTATTTTTTGATCTAAGATGGCTTTATTTATTTCAACTAAATCCGTCTTAATACTGGGAAGAATAACTTGAGTTTCCGGATCACCCCAACGAGCGTTAAACTCAATAACAAAAACTTTTTGATCAACAACCATGCCTCCAAGATATAGTATTCCTTTGTATGGTCTTTTTTCTTGATTTAAACCATTAACCGTTTTTTTAAAAATTTCTTTAACTTGAGATTTAATTTTTGAATTGATAATTAAAGGATTACTGACACAACCCATGCCGCCTGTGTTAGGACCCTGATCAAAATCGTTGACTCTTTTGTGGTCTTGAGCAAACCCAAGTATTTTAAAGTTTTTTCCATCGGTGACAGCAAAGGCGGAAAATTCTTCACCAATTAACCAATCTTCCAATAAATAAGTTTGTCCACTGTTACCAAAACGAGTCATTTCTTTTATGGCTGCCTTAGCCTCGTTATTATTATTGGCGGGAATTACTCCCTTACCTTCGGCTAATCCTGAAGCTTTGATAAACCAGAGTTGATCTTTTTTTTGATTTAAAAATTTAAAACCGTCTTTTTTGTTGTGAAAAACATAATATTGAGGAGAAGGAATTTGATATTTTTTCATAAAATCCCTTGACCATGATTTATCCCATTCTATCTGACCAGCTAGTTTAGTTGGACCAATGGTTGAAAAATTTTGTTTGGTTAATTCATCAACTAGACCAGCGGCGATGGCGTTGTCTTGGGCAACATCAATTAAATCAATTTTTTCTTGATGACAAATTTTAATAATTTCTGGAATGTCGGTAGTTTTTATTTGAGAATAAGTTTTGATTGGTTTTTTAAGATTAAAAGCCATTAAATCATTTCCGGGAATGGCAATGATTTGTTTAACTAAATTGCTTTGAGAATATTTATCAACCAAAGCTGAACCGCGACCACCGCCGTCAATAACCAGAACAGTAATTTTGTTTTTATTATTTTTCATAATTAACGATTATTAAGATTTTTATTAAGATGCATATTAATAGCATCTTGTTTACAACGAGCTAAAATTTCTAGTTTCTGAGGATCCGTAATTTTAGGTAAAATTACAGGATGAATTTCACCTTTAAGGTAATCTTCCAAAAAACTAATAAGTAATTCATGTTCTATGAGAAGACCTCGTTTTTGTAAACTTTCTGCAGTATCATCAGGTAAAATTTCAATCGGTGCTGCTTTTAAAATTTGACCTTCGTCAAAATTTGGGGCAACTCGTTGGATAACTGCATGATGTTTATATCCACCACCTATAGCTTTATTATAGTTGATTGCTGCTTGAGGAACAGTTAAACCCCACATATCTTTACCACCAAGATCATTAGTGTTCCCTTGATGTCCGTTAGTGCCAAAATAATTTTCAATTACTTTTTTTGGGGTTAGAGGTAGCCAACCACATTGTGAAAAAAGATCAATTCTACGTTCTTGTAATGGTTGTAGCAATCTTGATTCAAAAGTTTCGACAGGTTGGTTTGGAATAATTAAAATATCTTGTTCTGGAAAACCTAAATTTTTTGCTTTTTTTATACCACCAGTATTAGGATTACTGGAAATGACACAGGCAATATCTAAGTCTATTCGACCACTTTGTTGAGCCTTGACAATCGCTTCCATAGTGGAACCATTACCAGAAATTAAAATTGCAAGCTGCTTTTCTCTCATTTATTTTTAATAAAATTAAAAACATTTATTGGTACTAAATCCTGCCAATTTTGATTATTATCAATAATCATTTGGCGGATTTGAGTGGCACGAGCAGGCAAAATTGTTGGTTTAATAACCTGATAGTTGTGGTTGTAATTTACAAAACAATCAGAAGTGTAATCATTTTCAGTGAAAAGACAGGTATTTTTTTCATTAATCTCTGGAAAAAAAGTTTTGACATGATCGGCATATTTAGGCGGATTATTAATATCGGGAATAATTTTAATTTCATAAGGAAAATTTAATTTATCTAAATTAGGCAATAAAAGATTTTTTACTTCTTGCCCTGTTAAAAAATTACGTGAGTCTAAAATTTGAGATTCCCCAATTCCAATTAGAAGTTTTTTAATTCCAGAATGAATGGTTTCATTAATAAATTGGAGATGATGGATGCATGGCGGCTGAAAGCGGCCAATAATTAAACCAAATTCACAATTTGTTTTCATTTAATCAATTGAAATTGTAGGAGGCAGGTGACGCTTGTGTTCAGATAATTTTATTATCTCTTTTATTTTCGACTCAGCACTAGGGTTTATTTTTTCACCCTGTAAAAATTTATCTAGTTCAAAATAGGTAAAACCAAATTCGTCTTCGTCAGTTTGGTCGTCCCAAAGACCAGCGGTGGGTTTTTTGGTAATAATATTTTTGGGCACATTTAGAATCTTGGCCATTTGAAAAATTTCGGTTTTATAAAGTCCGGCAATTGGTTCGAAGTCAACACCGCCATCACCATATTTAGTAAAATAACCAACTTCCATTTCTGATTTATTGGTAGTGCCAATTACAAGACCGTTCTTGTGGTTTGAATAAGCGTAAAGAATGGTCATTCTGGTTCGAGACATAATATTGGCTTTGACAAATTTACTGTCGGCGATTTTATATTGATCAACAATTGGCTTGATATCTTTTTTAAAATATTTGATGTTTAACTGATTAATAACAGAAACAGAATCATCGATATCAGATTGACGACCATAAGGCATTAAAACACCAAAAACTTTTTTATTACCCAAAGCTTTGACACATAAGAAGGTAGTAACAGCAGAATCGATACCTCCAGAAATTCCAATAAAAACATTTTTATCACCAACAAAATCTTTAATACCTTTGATAATTTTTTCTTCAACGGTTTTTAGATCTAGATTCCTCATAGTTTATTGTATCAACAAAAATCCCCCATTGCTGGGGGATTTTAAAATTTTAAAAAATATGATCCCGAAGTCTCGGGATTCCGTAAATCAAAGATTTACTTCACCATCTTTTTAATTTTGGTACCGGGAATATAGCGAGGCATGCGTCGGGCAACAATTTTTTTAGATTCTTTTGAACCGATAGCTTTAATGGTTTTAGCTTTGAACATTTTGGTTTTGAAAGTTCCAAATCCAGAAAGTTTAACGGTTTCACCACTGGCTAAACCTTTCATAATTTCAGAAAGGAAAGTTTCAACTGCTTGTTTAGCAGCTTTTTTACTAAGCTTAGCTTTTTGAGAGACTGATTCGATTAGATCTTTTTTGGTCATTTTTATTTTTTTAAATAATTAATAATTCCTCTTAATTTTAAAGGAATATTATTTATTTGCAATAGAAGTTATTCGTTTTTTACCGCATTTTTGTTGATTTTGTTGCCAACAATAACGCTACTGGTACGAACTTCTCTGATAACAGTGACTTTAATTTGGCCAGCCCATTTGGCTTCTTCGTCGAGTTTTTCGGCAATATTTTGACTTAAAACTTCGGCTTCTGAATCAGAAACTTGGGAAGGTTCGACAATAACAACAACTTCACGACCA
>CAYSME010000011.1:0-4680 GCA_964432085.1 uncultured Gammaproteobacteria bacterium
AGAGCACCGATCTTATAAGTCGGGGGTCCATGGTCCGAATCCATGCATACCCACCATAATAAATTGATATGCTATAATCACGTTTAATATGGAAAGAGAAAGAAATAAAGCGTCATCAATGGATTGGCCGGATCAATTGATTAAGCAATTAGATGCATTGAATGAGGCTGAATTATCTACTAGAGTAATTGAAAAAAAGATTAAAGAAAGAAAATTTCCGTTAAGGTGGAATAATGAATTAAAATTGTATGAATGGAGTGAAGGTGAGATAAAAGATTTTTATGATGATCCTGAAAATATAAGAAGGACTATTTACTGTCAATCAGTAAATATAGACGAAACTGATGGATGGGGGATGTTTGGTTATACACCGGGATTTATTTATATTGAGAGGAGAAATTATAAAGGAAGTAAGACTTTTGCGGATCGATTTTCTGCTCTTGGGCTATCTGTTGGAGTCGAACCCATTACGGGTTTAAGTATCATGAGTCATTTTGATTATTTTCCTAGACAAAAATTCGATTATAGAATAATTAAAAAAACCGAAAATCCTGAAATTTTTGCTGTTATGTGTAATGTTTTCAATAATAAAATTAAATCGGATTTGTCTGATGGTAAAACTCTACCGTTAATTGAAAATAAATAGTCGTTTGTTTTTATTGTTAAGTTGTGAGTGAAGTGGGGATAATTTTATTTTTTAGATTGATTTGATTTTGTATTAGAAATACTTATAAGTTATTTAATTCCCATGGCTGATAAAACTTCATCTAAAGTTTTTTGGGCTTCGAGGGCGGCTTTTTGACTGCCCTGCTCAATTATGTCGTCGATAATTTCAAATTTTCCCTCATATTCGGCTCTTTTAGCACGAATTGGATCTAGAAATTTATTAATGGCAAGAGCTAATTTTTCTTTGACTTCAACATCCCCTACTTGGCCTTTGATATAACGACTCTTTAAATCATCAACTTCGGCTTTATTGTCATTAAAAGCATCATGATAGATGAAAACTGGATTACCTTCAATATGACCAGGATCGGTGGGTCTTAATCTGGTTGGATCGGTGTACATGCTTTTAACTTTTTTGTTGACGGTTTGAGTATCATCAGAAAGATAAATACAGTTACCAATGGATTTACTCATTTTGGCCTGACCATCAGTGCCAACGAGAGTACCACCCTCTCCAATTAAAGCTTTAGGGATGGGAAAAACTTCACTGTAAGTTTTATTGAAGGTAGTGGCAATTTCACGAGTAACTTCAACGTGACTTTCTTGATCTTTACCGACAGGGACTAAATTAGCTTTAACCATAAGAATATCGGCAGCCATTAAAGCGGGGTAATTTAAAAGCCCTAATGATGGTTGTTTTAAGTGAAGATTAGCAACAACTTCTTTCAAAGTAGGAACTCTTTGGGCTCGAGAAACGGTAATTAAATTGGTAAAAATACTTTCTAGATAGGTAACTTGAGGAACTTTACTTTGTTGGTAAATAACGCATTTTTTAGGATCTATACCAACAGAAAGATAGTCAAGAACTAAGCCTCTAACTCGATCTTTGATTGTTTTCGTTTTCAATTTTGAAAAATCGGTAGTTAAAGTGTGAAGATCGGCCATGATAAAAAAACAATCATATTCGTCTTGAAGCTGGACTCTGTTTTTCAGAGTGCCGACATAATGACCTAAATGAAGCGGTCCGGTGGGACGGTCGCCAGTAAGAATTCGTGGTTTATTAGACATAGTTGATTTTAACAGATAATTAAACCCTCCGCCCTGCGGGCACCTCCCTTGACAGGGAGGCTTTTAAAATCATTATTTACTGATATAATAGACGAAGTTTATTAAGGCCGAAGTTAGGTATGGACCCGCCGACGTTAAAACTATGGCGGGCGAAGAAGGAACATTAGGCAAAAAGAAAAAATGACAAAAGAGAAAAAACAAATAAAAGTAGAAGCAAGAACTACTTTAGGTAAAAAGGTTAAAAAATTAAGAAAAGAAGGATTAACCCCGGCAACTGTTTATGGGCATAAATTTGAATCAAAATCAATTCAATTTAAAACAATAGAATTGGAAAGACTTTATGATGAGGTTGGAGAATCTGGATTAGTGGAATTGTTAATTGATAGTGAAAAATTGCCAATTTTATTTAGAAATCCACAATATCATCCAATTGAAGGAAATATTATTCATATTGATTGTTATAAAGTTAATTTGAAAGAAAAAATTACCGCTACTGTTCCGATTGAATTTGTAGGTGAATCTCAAGCTGTTAAAAACGGAAATGTGTTAGTTGAAGTTTCTAATGAAGTTGAGGTTGAAGCTTTACCAACCGATTTACCAGAAAATATTACTGTTGATATTTCAATTTTGAATGAAATTGATGACATGATTACAGTTGGCGATATTAAATTAGATGAAAAAATAGAAATGGTAACTGCTCCAGACCAAGTTATCGTCAAAATCGAAGAACCAAGAGCTGAAGAAGTTGTTGAGGCTCCAGAAGCAGAGGTAACCCCAGGGGAAGTGCCGGCTATGAACCAAAAGGCTGAATCCGACTCCGCTGAAGCTTCGACGGACAAGGAAGAAAAAGCCGAATAACAGGCTATTTTGATAGGGAATAATAAAGCCTGTCAACATCATCTCTGATAGGATCGAGTTGGCGGGCTTTTTGGATGAAAAATAGACTATTTTGTTTTTGGTTCAAAAGAAGTTCCACTCTGGATAATTCAATATAATCTTCAACAGATTTATCGGATTTATTATTAATATAATCAGCTTTTTTTTGAAGTTCGGAAGGTTGATAATTGTATTTATAATCATTGATTTCTGATGAATTTAATTTTGGCTCTAGTTTGGTGGCATTAATCCAATCATTATTTTGAACCAAAAGGCGCCATAAATTTAAATGTCCAACGTAACTTTCACCCTGATTTAGGCTAAATAACTGTTTTTTGGTTTGAGTAAAAGTATCCGGTTTTTTAAAAAAAACAAAAAAATTTAGAAGGATTATTAAAAATAAAATAAAAACTAGAAAAATTTTTATTGGCAGGGAAATTTTATTAGTCTGACTGTTTTTCATTGGTGGGCCAGGAAGAAGTGATTAATAATTCTGATTTTAAACCAAACTTATTAATTAACTCTTGATAAACGGTTTCAGTGATGAAGGGAATGAAAGGATGAAGTAATTTTAAAGAAGTGATTAAAACAGTTAACAAAACAGGAATGGTTTCTTCTCCCCTATCTTTGGCATTTTCGATGTAAATATCGCAAAATTCGTGCCAGAAAAATTGATATAAATCTTCACTGGCTTGGCCAAAACGATAACTGTTTAAATTTTTAGTAGTGGAAGAAATTATTTGATTTAATTTATCTAAAATATTTTTATCAGCTTCAATAAGTTTAGACTTATCAATATTAAGAGAAACTTTTTGAGGATTGAGACGGTCGATGAGCATTTCAACAAAACGGGAGGCGTTCCAAATTTTATTGACAAAATTACGTTGAGCGCGAATTTTGTCTTCGGAAATGACAAAATCTGAGGCTGGAGCTATGCCATAGACAATGGCCATACGGAGGGCATCGGTGCCGTATTTTTCAGTCATGTCGAGAGGATTAACAACATTTCCCTTGGATTTGGACATTTTTTGACCTTTAGAATCAACACAACGAGCGTGGAGATGAACTGTTTTAAAAGGAACATCGCCAGTAAGATAAATACCAAACATCATCATTCTGGCAACCCAGAAAAATAAAATATCCCACATGGTATCCATGATAGTGGTGGGGTAAAAATATTTAAAATCGGGAGAAGATTTGCTGGGGTCGGCAGTGTTAAAGCCGAGAGTGCTTAATGGCCATTGTCCACTTAAGAACCAAGTGTCAAAAGTGTCGGTTTCTTGAATTAAATTTTTAGATTTACACTTTGAACAATGATCTGTTTTTTCAACGTTAAAATCATCGTTAACCGGAGCAACTAAAGATTGCAGACCAGAATTAATCTCTTCAAATGAGTATTTATCTTTGATGTTTTTATAGAAATCCGAAACTATATTCTTGTTTTTGTCTAGAAAATTTAATTTAATGTCGGGATGACAGTCGAGACAATACCAAGCGGGAATGCGCGGCCCCCAAACGATTTGACGAGAAATGTTCCAATCGCGAATATTTTCCATCCAATCTAAATAAGTTTTTTTGAAACGAGTGGGGAAAAATTTAGTTTTACCTTCTTTAGCTGCCTTAATAGCGGGTTGGGCTAATTTATCGATTTTGATATACCATTGAGGGGCGGTAATTGGTTCGATGGGGCGGCCACAACGATAACAGTGACCAACTTCGTGAGAATAATTTTCAATTTTTTCTATTAAACCGGCTGCGGTTAAATCGTCAACAACCATTTGACGGACTTGATTTGGAAAAAGGCCACGATATTTTTTAGGAACATTATTATTAGATTTACCGTCATAATCAAAAATACGAATAAATTCTAAATTGTGTTTTTTGGCCATGTCATAATCTTCGGGAGAATGAGATGGAGTAACTTTAACGGCACCGGTGCCAAATTTTATATCAATGGTTTCTTCCCCTATTATAGGTATTTCTTTACCAACCAATGGTAATAGAATTTTTTGACCGATTAATTTTTGGTATCTTTTATCCTTAGGATTAACAGCAATAGCGGTGTCGCCT
>CAYSME010000011.1:4690-5701 GCA_964432085.1 uncultured Gammaproteobacteria bacterium
CTAGCATGGTTTCGGGGCGAGTGGTGGCAACAGTTATGGAGCCGTATTTAATATACCAAAGGTGAGAATGAACAGTTTTATGATCGATTTCTAGGTTGGAAAAAGCAGTGCCGCAATAAGTGCAATAATTGACAATTTTTTCATCACGATAGACTAAACCATCACGATACATTTTTTTAAATGTTTCTAATACGTTTTCAACAATTTTTGGTTCAAGAGAATAATGATAGCGGGTCCAATCCATGGAAAAACCAAGCTTTTTCATTTGAAACTGGTTTAATTTTCGATTATCTTCGACGAAATCCCAAATCATTTGATAAAGGGTTTGACGATCAAAATCAAAACGTGATTTGCCCTCTTTGGCTAATCTTTTTTCAAAAACAAATTGAGTTTCAATACCAGCATGATCGCCACCAGGAAGCCAAAGAGTTGGATCGCCAAGCATACGATGAAAACGAACCATAATATCTTGGACGGTAAAAACGGCATGTCCCATGTGCATTGGGTCGTTGGCATTTGGAAGCGGAAGAATAATAGAAAAGGGTTTTTTGGATTTATCTATTTTAGGAGTAAAAGCACCAGAAGATTGCCATTTTTCATAAATTTGGCCTTCTTGATCGGAATTATAAGCTTTATCCATGAGGATATTTTAGCACGAGAAACCCCTCTCCCGATAAATCGGGATCTCCCCTTAAAAAAGGGAGAAGTCTTATTAAAATGTTAAAATTGGACTATGAAACAGAGTGATATTTATAAACTGCATCAAAAATATGCACATGGAAAATATAAAAAAGAAATTTTGGAAATTGTGTGGACACACAGTTTGATTGTTAAAAGTATTTCCCTGCAAATTGCCGAAAAACTTGAAAAAGAATATGGAATTAAAACTGATAAAAAATTGATTGAAATTGGGGCATTGATACATGATATTGGTTATTATGACTGTTTTGATGAAGATTATAAAAGTAAGTGTAAATATGTACTTCATGGAAGAATGGGTTATGAAATTTT
>CAYSME010000011.1:5711-17140 GCA_964432085.1 uncultured Gammaproteobacteria bacterium
AGGGACTATCAAAAAAAAGGGCTCGATTTGCATTAGTTCATATTGGGGTGGGCTATGAAAAAGATATACCGATAAGTTTGGAAGAGGAAATTATTTGTTATGCTGATGATTTTCATTCAAAAGGGCATCCGGGTTTTAATAGTTTTGAAGATTCAATGGAAGAATTGACAAAAATTGACCCAAATTTGGGAGTAATTTTGCAAAGATTTAGTGATAAATTTGGAATTCCTAAATTAAAAGGACTGAAAGAAAAATATGCAAAATGGCATAAGGAAATTAATGAATGGGTGGATAGTGTAAAATAAAACCCTCCGCCCTGCGGGCACCTCCCTTGACAGGGAGGCTTTAATTAAAGTGTTAGAATATATTATGAAAATATTGGAGATTAAGGGAAATTATCAAAAAACCATTGAAGAAACTGTGGCGGTTTTAAAAGCGGGTGGATTGGTGGTATTTCCGAGTGATACAGTTTATATTTTGGCAGTGGACCCGACTAATGAAAAAGCGGTTAAAAAATTACTAGCTTTTAAAAATAGGTGGGTTGGTAAAGCAATTTCGATCGCCGTGTTGGATAAAAAAATGGCAATGGATTATGTGAAATTAAATGAAAACGGAGAAAATATTTATGCAAATTTACTGCCGGGTCCGTTTACAATTGTGAGTAATGGGAAAGCAAAAGTTGCTAAAGGAATTGAAGCGGAAAATGGAACTTTGGGAATTAGAATTCCGGATAATAAATATATTCATGATTTAATCCGCCTCATCGGCGGACCAATAACGGCGACATCGGCAAATTTATCTGGAAGAACCCCAAATTATTCAATAGAAAGTTTCTTAAGACCATTATCAAACAAGAAAAAAGAGATGATTGATTTGATAGTAGATGCTGGAAAATTACCAAGAAATAAACCTTCAACAGTAATTGATGCAACTGAAGCAGAATTAAAAATTTTAAGACGAGGTGATTTGGTAACAAAAAATAGTCAAACATTGATTTCTAAATCGGAAAAGGAAACTGAAAAGATAGCGGAATTTATTTTAAATAAAACCCTCCGCCCTGCGGGCACCTCCCTTGACAGGGAGGCTTTAAAACCAGTGGTATTCTGTTTGACGGGAGATTTAGGGTGTGGAAAAACAGTTTTTAGCAGAAAAATAGGACATTTATTAGGTGTGAAAGAAAAGATTACCTCCCCTACTTTTGTGATTTATAATGAGTATGAAACCCTCTGCCCTGCGGGCATCTCCCTTAAAAAGGGCGATTATCAAAAATTTTTACATTTTGATTTGTATAGAATCAGTGCTGATTATGAACTGGAAGAAATAAAATTTTTTGAATTATTTAAAAACAATGTGGCTTGTGTTGAATGGCCGGAAAATATGGGCGAGAAAAATTTTGAAAAATTAAAAAAAGAAAATAAAGTAGTGACGATTCAATTCAAATATTTGGATGAAAAAACGAGAGAAATAAAGTATTAATTTTTAATTTTCAAAATCCAATTTTCAAAAAAGATTTTATAAAAGTTGGAATGATTTTATAAATTCTTCACACTCGGTTTTGAGAGTGGCTTTGCCATTGTGAATACATTGAATGGTATAGTTTTTAGAACTGGATTGAAGATCGATGATGGTTTGGGTGGAAATGTCGTAACGAAAAGTGTTTTGATTAGAAACAATAAATGCAGAACTAAAGTTACGATCGGGGTGGCTCCAAGACCAGGTGCCACTTTGGGAAACATGAACAGCAAAATTACCCAAAGAACTGTAAAAAGTATAACGATTACCGGAAGATTCGGTGTCTTGATAAAGTTTTCGAGTAGAATTGTAATTTATTGAAAAACCATCGGCGGTACTTTTGAAATTTAAGATACTAGCCGTTGGAGTTGATGTGGGAGTAACAGTCACGATCGGTGTAGAGGTGGGAGTGATTTTTGTAGTTGGGGTAACTTTAGTGGTAGGAGTTATGGTAAGTTTGGTACTAGATGTGGCAGTGGGAGTAACACTGATTTTGGTAGATGAAGTAGCGGTGGGAGCGGCAGTAATAGTTGGTTCTGGGGTGGGAATAGAAGTTGGAGTTTGAGTAATTTTGGGGGTATTAAAGGTAGATATTAAAAGATCCAATGGTGAGTTATTTATTTTAAAAATGAAAAAGAATCCTAAGACTGATAAAATCAACAAGATTATGGTAAATACAATATATTTAGTATTTTTTGGATCCATATATTTATAATACAGTATTAATGAAAATTTTAGCAATAGAAACTAGTTGTGATGATACTTGCGCAGCCGTTTTGGAAAATGACTGTCTGTTATCTAATGTGATTTCGTCACAAACTAACTTGCATGCAAAATGGGGAGGAGTGGTGCCAGATATTGCTAAAAGAGCACATATAGAAATGATTGATCCGGTAATTGTTGAAGCATTAAAAAGATCGAAACCCTCCGGTCCCGACCGGGTCGGGACCACCTCCCTTGACAGGGAGGCCTTGTTAGAATTTTTATTAAAAGATATTGATGTGATTGCGGTAACACAGGGACCAGGACTGGCGATTGCTTTAGGGGTAGGAGTAAATAAAGCCAAAGAATTGGCGAAAAAATATAATAAAAAATTAATTGGAATAAATCATATTGAGGGGCATATTTTATCTAATTTAATTAAAAACAAAGAAGGAAAACCAAAGAGAAAAATTGAATTTCCAGCATTAGCAATGACTGTTTCCGGTGGACATACAAAGATCATTTTGATAAATCAAAATGATAAATTTCCAATTTTCAATTTTCAATTTCAAAAAAAAGAAAACATAAATTTTAAATATGAAGTAATTGGAGAAACGTTGGATGATGCGGCGGGTGAGGCTTTGGATAAAGCGGCAAAAATGATGGGGTTGGGGTACCCCGGAGGACCAATTATTGAAAGATTGGCTTTAAATGGTGATAAAAATTTTTTGAAACTACCACGTCCGTTATCAACCCAGAAGAATTTTGATTATTCTTTCTCTGGACTAAAAACTTCATTTTATTATCAAATTAAAGATTGGCCGAAAGAAAAAATTGGTCAAAATTTGGCCAATTTATCGGCAAGTTTTCAGGATGCTGTTTTTGACAGTTTGTTAATTAAATTTAAAAAAGCGATTGAATTTTATAATCCAAAAACTTTAATGGCCAGCGGCGGAGTAATGGCTAATTTGGAATTAAGAAAAAGATTAAGAAAATTAGCAAAAGAATTTAACACTCCCCTGTTAGTGCCAATAAAAAAACAATTTAACACTGACAATGCGGCCATGATTGGAATTGCAGGATATTATAAGGCTTTAAAAAACGAATTTATGAAAAACGTTAATGAATTGGACCGAGACCCAAGACTTAGTTTTTAATTGGTTTTGGTGCCGCGGCGATAGACGGCAGCCCAAGGAGCAAAAACAGATTTAAAAGTTTTTTGATGAAGAACTGAACCGTCAGCAGAGGTAACCTTCCAATCAAAAGAAGTGCTTAGACCAGGAACTCGGCTTTCGGTTTGAATTAACTTACCGGCCTCTAAAGTTGGATCGTCAGTATAAACATCAGGTGGAGCGGCTATATAACCCCATTGTTTGTAATTGGAAATTTCAATTTTACGGCCATCGCTGGTGCCATAAATTTCGTAGGTGAGTTTTTTATTATCACCATCAAAAATATTTCGAATTAAGACATAATGACCAGTATCATTGATAAATTTTAAATCTGGACTGGGGATAAAAACGGTGGCATCGAAACCAGGTTTAGAATCTTCTTCATAATAACTGACACGATAAGCATGCGCCTTTCTTTCGATAATATTTACACCGGCATCAAGCATGGCTCGAAAAAGAGTGGTGGAAACCTGACAAATTCCCCCGCCAACATCAAGTTCGGTTTTACCTTCACGAATAATATAGGCATTAGTATAACCATTTTTAAGGCTAACTTCCCCCAAATTTTTAATAAAAGAGAAAGTTTCATTTGGGGCAACTAAAATATTATTTACAATAGAAGAACCTTTTTTAACGTTAACATTACGGGTGGCGCTGGAGTGATGAAAAGTGGAAACGCCACGACCTAGAAGTTGGCTAATTCCTAAATCATTAGTGTCTTCATTTTTAATTTTTGGTTCAGTGGTGGCAACCGGAACAGTGATTTCTTCCGAAACATTTTCAGAGTTAATTAATTTTTCTAACGCATCAATAATTAAATTAGATAAATCTTCTGATTTTATTTCAATTCCGTTTTGGGCTGGGATAAATTCGATAACTTTATTATTTTCTATTTTCAAAACGGCGTCACTAGCATCTTTTTTAAGAGTGGAACCCAAATCGGAAATATAAGTATTAATTTTGTCAATTTGGTAATCAGTATCGAAACCAATCCAGGAAATTAAAACAGCATTGTTGATAGTTATTTTTTCAAAATCCTGATTTAGAATAATTGATTTTTTAATTAATTTTTGAGCACGGGATTTGGCATTATTTTGTTGATCGACGGTGGGTATACTGCCAATAATTTGAGTGGTTAAATTAATTTTTTGGTCGAATTTACCAGTGATAAGTAATGTGTTAAGACTGTTAATAAAATTTTCTTTATCAAACTCTATGCCCGTAGATCCGACAGAAACAGATATTAAATTATTTTTTAAACTAATTTCGGTTGGAACAAAAGGCTTGTTAATTTGAGTGGATAATAAATCGGCTTGCTGATTTAATTTTTCATCATCTAAAATGATATCTAAATTGAAATTTTTGGGTTTGAAAAAATATTTTATGTAAGCAATGATGCCTTGATTAAGACCACGAGAAAGTAAAGTGTTGGCGGTTTTATTAATATTAATTTTGGCGGAAATTGTGGCTAAAGGTAAAATTGTTTCTTTTTGGTTGGGTAAAACTAAAGTGATATTTTCAGGCAGGATAAAATCCTGTTCAATTTTGGCTGAAATTTGATCACGAGTAAGATGAGAATAATCTTTGTTTAGAAGATGGGTATTACTACTGGTTTTATTGTAATTGGCAATAATGGGACCAAAAAGAAGAGTTAGAAAAATAAGAATAACAATTAAAATTAGATAAGGAATCGATTTTTTATTCATGAATTATGTTTTTTATCCATAGCTTGGTTGGCAAGCTGATCAGCGAGTTTATTGAAATCTCGACGAACATCTTTAAAAATAATTGGTGAAGAAATTGAACTAATTAATTTTTGAGCTTGGTGAAAAATAGGAATTAAATTGGGAGATTTAACTTTGTAAAGACCCTGCATTTGACGAATCATTAATTGAGAATCGGCATAAAAATTAATTTGAGAAATTTTTAATGAATCATGGTTGTCATTGATCCAATTTAAGGCTCCGATTAAACCAGAATATTCGGCCTCGTTGTTGGTTTTAATGCCGAGATATTTTGATTCTTGAAAAATAATTTTTTGATCATCGTCGTAGATTACTAATCCATAACCAGAATGTCCGGGATTTCCACGAGAACCACCATCGGTGTAAACACTAATATTCATGTTGAAATTATACAGGAAAAAAACCCTCTGTCCTACGGACATCTCCCTTAAAAAGGGAGACTATATTTTTACTCTAAGAAAACTAGAAGTGACATGAGGATGACGCCGAGGATGATAAATAAAAGTTGAAGAAGAGAATGAGAAATAGGCGGATCATGGCGATGAAGTTCAGGAATTAAATCACTGGCCGCTAAATAAATAAAACCGCCAGCAGTTATGGGTAATAAAAATAATGATAAAGATGAAATTTTGGAACCTAATATAAAGACTAAAAATACACCAATAAAAGAACAACAAGCTGATAAAAGATTGTAAATAATAGTTTTTTTAAGAGTAAGTCCACTGTGAAGTAAAACTCCAAAATCTCCTATTTCTTGGGGAATTTCATGAAGAAGAACAGAGAGGCTGGTGATGAAGCCTAATTTTGGATTAATCATGAAACTAGCAGCAATAAGCATGCCATCAATGATATTGTGAACTGAATCTCCAAAGGTATTTAAAACAATTAAATGTTTGTTTTTGTTTTCACAACAATCAATTTCGTGACAGTGATGCCATCTTAAAATTTTTTCTAAAATAAAAAAAACTAATAAACCACCAATGATTAAAAAGGAAACTGTAAGTGAATTTAAATTTTCAAAAGATTCTGGTAAAAGATGAATGAAGGCATCACCTAATAAAGCACCAATGGCAAAGCTAACTAAAAGCAATAAAATTTTTTGACTTATTTTTCTGTTTAAAAAAATTAAACAAATACCAGAAAGAGAAATTAGGCTAATAATCAAAACTGATAATGATGAAAAAAATAAGGAGTTCATGGCTAAATTTTAACAAAAAAAATAGATTATGGATTGATTGATTAATTTTGAGTATGATATAAGTGTGAGTTTAGAAGATATAAAATCACCATTACCACCAAGAAGAGCATCAATTGAAAGTGAAGAGAAAATTGAAATGGAAAAAACTGATGAGCAACAACCGGAGATCGTAAATCAACCACAAGTAGTAGAAAAACCTAAAATAAAAATTAAGAAGTCCTTGATTTTAGTGGTAATTGGGGTGATTTTATTATTATTGTTGGTTTTTGTTTTTGGTTTAACTAAAAATAAAAAGAGCGATAAAACGGTAACTTTAAATTATTGGGGTTTATGGGAAGAAGAAAGTGTAATGAATGGGATAATAGCCGATTTTGAGGCAAAAAACCCGGGAATTAAAGTGATTTATAAAAAAAATCAGAAGGATGGATATAGAGGAAGATTAGCCGGAAGATTAGATAAAAGCGGAATAGTCGAAGATGTACCCGACATTTATAGAATTCACAATACATGGATTCCGATGTTTAGAAATTATTTAGCAAAAATACCGAATGAGGTAGTTACTAAAATCGGTTTGGACACAGACTTTTTTGATGTTTATAAAAATGACTTAAAAGAAAACGGATCATGGTTATCGGTACCATTGATGTATGATGGTTTAGTAATGTTTTATAACCCAGAACTTTTAAATAAAGCTGGAGTGGAAGTGCCAAAAGATTGGTGGAGTTTAAAAAAAGCAGCAGTGAAAATAACTGAAAAAGATGAAAGTGGAAGAATTAAGGTGGCGGGGGCATCATTGGGTTTGACAGATAATGTGGAACAGTGGAGCGATATTATTGGATTAATGTTAAAACAAAATGGAGTTAATTTAGTTAAAAATATTGGAACAACAGAAAACTCAGCAAAACTTAAAGACGTTTTTAGTTTTTATACTTTATTTAAAACCAAAGATAAAGTTTGGGATGAAACATTGCCAAATTCGACTCAGTTTTTTGCCACTGGAAATTTGGGTTTTTATTTTGGAACATCATGGAGAGTTTTCGATATTCAGGATTTAAATAAAGATCTAAAATTTGAAATAACTAGCATTCCACAATTACCGACAACTTCGTCAGTGTCGACCGAAGAGGTAGACCCTGGTGCAGAATTAACGAATATTCAATGGGCAACTTATTGGACAGAAGGAGTTAATAACAAAAGCAAACACCAAGATGAGGCCTGGAAATTTTTAGAATATTTATCTTCACCGGAAGTTTTGGAGAAGTGGTATCAAGCTGACTCACAAGTCAGAAGTTTTGGTCAGATTTATCCAAGAAAAAGCATGGTAAATAAAATAAGCAGCAACACAAAAGTTAAACCATTTGTGGATTCAGCTAATGATGCATCTAGTTGGTACTTGGCTTCAAAAACTTGGGATGATGGAGTAAATACCCAAATGCAAAAATATTTTAGTGATGCAATCAATACTATTTTAGATAATAGTAATGATAGTGATGATGCGGTAGTAACTGTGATTAATGGGATTCAACAATTACAACAAAAATACGGGTTAAGCAAATAATAATGATTTTAGTGAATTTTAAAATTTATAAAGAAACATTTGGAATTGGAGCTTTAAAGCTGGCAGAAATTTGCAAAAAGGTTGGTCAAAAAAGTGGAGTAAAAATTATCCCGGTGGTTTCAGCTTTAAATGCAGTTGAGATTAAAGAAAAATTAAAAATGGAAATTTACTTACAGGCAATCGATATTTTTAATGAGGGAGCAAAGACTGGATTTATTTCCCCTGTTCAAGCTAAAGAGTTAAAAATAGACGGATCGATATTAAACCATTCCGAGCATAGGATTAAGCCAGGAATGACTAAAACCATATTGAAAAATTGCCCAAAAAACTTTAAATCAGTAGTTTGTATTAGTAGTTTAGGACAAGCCGAAGGATGGGCAAAAAATATTAATCCAGATATTATTGCCTATGAACCCAAAGAATTAATTGGAAGCAAAGATAAATCAGTGGCTACAGAAAAGCCGGAAATAATAAAAAAAATAGTGAAAAAATATCCTAAAATTCCAATTTTAGTGGGAGCAGGAATACATTCAAAAAAAGATGTTGAAGTATCTTTAAAATTAGGAGCAAAAGGAATTTTGATTTCCTCGTTTATAGTTAAAGCTAAAGATCCTGAAAAAGAGCTGACCGAGTTAGCATCGGCATTTAATGCTATAATTCCTTAGTAATATATGGCGTCAATAGATAATTTATTAGTATCACTTTTAGTTGATGAAGTTGTCGGTGGTTTTATTGTGACTATTCCACCTGGTCACGTTGGTTGTATTTATAGTATTTTTAGAGGAGTTTTAAAAAATGTTTGGTATCCGGGAATACATTTGAAAATTCCAATAATTCATAGAGTAAAACTTTTTAACGCTCAATTAATTGAATACACCATATCTAAGGACGTTTTTTTAAAGGATAATAAGGAAATCATGGGTGATGAGGTAATTAATGCAGTAACATCTGATAATAAGTTTGTGGCGGTAGAAGCAACAGTTTTAATAAAATTAGATACAGAAAGATTGCCAGAAATTTGGCAAAATATCGGTGAAAATTTTATTTCCAAAGTGGTTAGACCAGTCACTAGAAGTAGAATAAGAAAAGTATTAACAAACCATACTTTGATGAAGGCACTGTCAACTGATAGAAGTTTGATTGAAGAAGAAATTAAACAGGAATTGGTAGATTCACTAACACAACATGGTCTTAATGTGGAAAATCTTTATTTAAGTTCACTAACTCCGATTGAAAATGGTCAATTAACCGAAAATCCGGCAGAAATTATCCCTCCGATAGAGTCAAATACCAACACTGATTTGGGTGCAAGGCTTTAAGAGTTTTTTGGGCAGATATTAAAGTTGATTGAGTGGTAGAAACATCATCAAAAATAATAAAATTCCGGCTTTGAAAATTATTTGATGTTGGCGATAAAGAAAAAATATTGGAAACATTATTGTTTCTATCTTTAATATTTTTCAATCTGGCTTGAACAGCTGTATTTTGATGCCGAATTAAAATCTGATTGGAAAAATTTAGAGAAATTTTTGAGGCAATTTTTTGACTTAAAATTTCTGACTGATTAAAGCCACGCCAATTTTGACGAGATAAATGAAGCGGAATGGGAATTAAAATAAAATTATTTTGATGCCAGTATTTAATTAAATTGGGAAAATTTAATTTTAATGTTTTAACACAAAGATTAGATAAATCATCAGAATTGTCGGAGACAAAATTATATTTTAAATCAACAATAGCTGATTTGATAAAAGATTGATATTTAAAAAGACTGAGTCCACCATCAAAACCATACTGTGGTGGTTTGATGTTTAGAATGGAAATGTTTTTTTGACATTTTAAACAAAGATATTCCCCTGTTTGTCCACAACCATAACAAACTTTTGGAAAAATTAAATCAAGTATAATAGACATAAGAATAATATTACTTATAATTTATGAAACAAAAATTAACAAAAAGAGAAAATGCGGCTGATTTAATTTTGCTTTTGATGATTTCAGCATTGGTTACTATTTTATTAACAAGATATTTTTTGCAATTATTGGGATGGCCAACAATAAGCTTTGGGGTGTGGCATATTGCCCACGCCAATTGGGGAGGAATGTTGATGGTAATAGGAGTGATGTTGGTGTTAATATTTCATGGCGAAAAAATAAGAAAAACAGCAGCATTAGTTTCAGGTGTAGGTTGGGGTCTTTTTATCGATGAAGTAGGTAAATATATAACCAAAAAAAACGATTATTGGTTTCAGCCAGCAATAATTATTATTTATATCACTTTTATTATTTTGTATTTGGTTTATAGACATCTGGAAAATAATCAAATAAAAGACACAAGAACCCTTTTATATACTGCCATTGATAAATTGGCTGATGCATCTGAGAATAATTTAGATGAAAATGAAAAACAAGAAATAATTAGAAAGTTGGATAAAGTTATTAAAAAAGAAAAAGATTTAAATATAAAAAATTTAGCAAAAGAATTAAAAATATTTTTTGAAAAACAAGAGACAAGGAAAATAAATAAAAAAAGTTGGTGGAGAATTTTAATAGCCAATACTGGATATTATTCTTATAATAAAATTTTTAAAACAAAATTGGTGGTAACCAGTCTTAGTATTTTTACCGGTGTTTGGGCAATTGATAAAATACAAGAAACGGTAATGATTTTGATTAATCCGCAAAAAATGCAGATGATTCAAAAATTTAGTAATGGTTATGATTTAATCTCAAAATCTGATTTTTATATGATGGCAGGTAAAATATTTTTTGATTCGGTGGCGGCAATGTTTTTTATAGTGGGAATATTTTTTATGGCAACAAAAAGAAAGTTTAAAGGATTAAAATTTTTTCAGATGGGATTGATTGTGGCGATATTTTTATCGTCGGTGTTTAAATTATATTTTGAACAATTCAGTGAAGTTTTTGTTTTATCAGCTACGATTATCTTGTTTTTTGCGATATCGAAGATGAAGAAGGAATTAAGATAAACCCCTCTCCCGATAAATCGGGATCTCCCCTTGATGAAGGGGAGAAATATTTTTTGTGATATAATATGAGTCTCCTGGAGATGTATTGCATTGACGGAGTTAGAACTTTAAAAAACTGCAAGCCGACTTTGATCCATTGAGTCGTTAAACAGGGTTAAAAACAAAAATGCTAAGTCTAAACTTAGTGCTTTAGCGACTGATTTTTCCAATTATATTGGAAACTTCTCTCCAGTTTCTGTTCAACCAGCTTTTGTTGGTCAAGCATAAACAAGCCATTGGTTAGTTACCTATTCTGTCGGAAATTAATCAGTGTAAATTAAATCAGAATGCTGTTTTTAGAATCTCGATTTTCTAAAAAAATAAGCGAGGGGTAATGCCCTCAACAATCGACACTTTAACACTTTACGTTAGTCTTAGTTGTTAAAGGTGCAGGATAAGGCTAATCTAAGCTTGTAGACGTTTTTTACAGTCTCCTTTCGGACCCCGGCTCGTTACCGGGCATCTCCTCCTTCGCCCAACGTAGCTTTAGCGTAGGTGGGTTAGTTCCGGCTT
>CAYSME010000012.1:0-313 GCA_964432085.1 uncultured Gammaproteobacteria bacterium
GTCGTCTTTTAGAGATTTTGCTTAAAATTCCGCGTTTAGCTGGAGAATCGTGTTTATTTTCGGTTAAATGACCTTGTAATTTTTCGATTTCTTTACTTAAAATAGCGATTTGGACTTCTGGAGAACCAGTGTCACCCTTATCTTGAGCAAACTTTTCAATAATAACTTTTTTTTCTTCTGTGGTTAATGCCATAGATTATTTAGGCTAAAATCGGTGAAATTTATAATATTTTGGAATGGCTACCAAAAAACCGTTTTTAGTCAGATGAGATTATAACACAAAATTTATTATGTTTTTATTTTATTGACATAA
>CAYSME010000012.1:323-16763 GCA_964432085.1 uncultured Gammaproteobacteria bacterium
AATATTATTAATGTATCATTATTAACACAATGTCTGATATAAAAATAACTTATAAAAAAGATTTTGATTTATGGAATATAAAAAAGAAAAATATTAATAATATTAGGCATATACCGCCCATGTTTAAAGAAAGAGATATTTGGTGGACATCAATTGGTGTTAATGTTGGATTTGAAGAAGATGGAAAACATGAAAAATTTATAAGACCAGTTCTGGTTCTTAAGAAATTCAATAGAATGTTATTTTTAGGGGTACCAATGAGTACAAAGTTTAAAGATAATAAGTATTATTTTAAAGTTACAGTTAAAGGAAAGAATGTCTCAATATTAATTTCTCAAATAAGAGTTTTTAGTGCATTTACAAGACAAACTTGCTGAACTAGATAAAAACGACTATATACAGACAATTAATCTTATAAAAGAAATTTTATTTTCTCTTCATTCTCATCTCTGAGAAAGAAGCCGTGGTTAGTGCCAATTTGATTTAATTTTATCAATGTTAAAAGAAAAAGTCAATTTTGTTAAAAATGTTACTTATTTTAAAATAAAATCAGGCGTGAAGGGGTTGCTGGGGTTAGTGTTGAGGCAAAGAAGCAATTTCGATTGCCTCAACACTAACTGAATGTCATCTATATTTTTCGCTATTAGCAACTACAAATATTTTTATTAGGGTACTTTTTTTTCAATTTTAAAATTTCTTCTAAAGTGAGCTTGATGGCATCTTTTTTGTCGGGTACAAAAGTGCCGGTTTCTTTTGAATAATAAACAGTGACAATTTTTGTAACCGAAGCATAGAACTTTTTTTCTTTTGGCATATGAAATCTCCTTTTTTTTATTTAAAAAAAATATTATCAACTTTTATCATTGCATATATCCGTAATCCTTAATAAAAGATTATCCAATTCTGTTTGAGCTTGCGGATCATTGATTTCTATTTTTTCCAATACGTCTGGTAGGGCTTTAATTTCAATGCCACACAAGCGTCCTGTTAAAATGATAATAAAAGCCAAGGTTCCCATTATAATCTTCCTCCTATTCTTTTAAAATCTTATTTGTAAGTGATATCATTCATCGTTTTGAACATAATGATGAGACTACCGATAGTAAGACCAAAAAAAAGAAGGTCAATTATCAGTTGTTTTAAGAGATTAAAATTTTTCATTTTTTCTCCTTTCCGTTTTTATTAATACCAATAGTCAATTTCTGGTTTATACTTTCACACCTGGTTTTTAACGTTCTGATGGATTTTAACACTATCCAGATAAATCTGGATCGTGTAAATAGGCAAAATTTGACCCTTTGGTTCAAATTTAGGCCTATTTAAACGAAAAACCCCGCAGATGCGGGGTTTTAGTTATTTAATTTATTTAAATTAAATTAGCCTTGGGTGGCGCGGAGACAATTGGCACCGGCTTCAAAAGTTTCCGGAGAAACATTGATTGAAAAAGATTGAGTAGCGACTCGAAGAGCGATCAAAAGATTTTTGGCAGATTCTTGATTTAATGGTAAATCTAACATAGGCAATAAGAAGGTAAAGATTTCGGAATAAGGAGCGTCTTGATCAATAATATTAACTTTAGCCCAAGATTTTTCAATATTGGTTGGAGAAATACTAATCCAATTACCTTTATTAGTCATGGTGCAATTAGGACCTAATGAAGTTTCATCACCTAACATAAAATTAATATCAGCAGCACTGGCCTGATTACTAATTAAAATTTGATTTTCGGCAACTTTAGGAGAATTCTCTTTAGTTTGAACAACTAAATTTAATTTTCCACCATCTTGGTTGTAGGTAACTTTTTCAATTTGATCTAAAGGATAATCGAGAGTAACAATTAAGTCGTTTTGATTATAAACGTTGGTTAAAAGTTCAAGACCACTTAATTTGGTGTAATTAGCATCGGTTTGTTGAGGACAAAAAACTTTAGTTGCAATATTGTTTTTTTTCAAAGCTATAGCTAAAGCCAAGGCAGAACCAATACTATCAATGGTTAATTGGGGTACAGTAATGAGAGCCGTTTTGGCGGTTCCCAATATATTTTTAATCTCAGAAACTTGATAATTTTTCATAAGAAGACCTGCTAATTTTTAATTCTTATAGGCTATTATATCATCCCCTACTTTAAAGTCAATATAGGGTTTAAAAGTCATCCCACAATCTGAACCTGATTTTAATTTTTCGACTATATCTTTGCCTTGATGGATGCCTTCAACTTTAGCGTCTTTGATGATTTTACCGTCACGCTTGAGATGAATTAAATCACCTTTGGAAATTTCACCTTTAGTGCACTGAACTCCAGCAATTCTGACTTTTTCTATTTTAAACTCAGCCTTGATGTGACCTTCACCCAAAACTGTTTCATCAATGGTGGGTTCGAGCAGGTGAAGAACCTGATTTTGAATGTCTTCAATGATTTCGTAAATGATTTTAGATTCAAAAATTCTAACTTTAGCACTTTCGGCAATTTGAGTAATGTGTTTGGGGGTGGAGACGTTAAAGGCAAAAATTTGAGCCTTGGCGGCTTCAGCCATAAAAACATCATTATCAGTGATAGCTCCAATTCCTGAAGAAACAACAACTACATCGTCAGAAAAACTATTTTTAAGAGCTTCTAAGGTGCCGTTGACGTCAGCTTTTAAGATCACTTTTAATTTTGGATTTTCCTCGGTTGATTCCAATAAAACTTTTGGTTGGTTATTGGTGGTTGATTCAGTTTTAATGGAACTAACTAAACTGCTAACAGAGGGAACTTTTTCAAAACCTAAGACTTCAACAGGAGTGCTGGGGCCGGCTTCTTTTAATGATTGACCATTGCAATCGATTAAAGCTTTAACTTTACAAAGAATATCTTCAGAGTAAATAATATCGCCAATTTTAAGGGTGCCGTTACTAACAATTAAAGAAGCAACGGGGCCGCGATTTTTATCGAGACGAGATTCTAAAACTGAGGCTTTAAAATCACCATTAGAGTCGGCAGTTAATTCAAGTATTTCAGCATTTAAAAGAATCATTTCTAATAAATCATTAATACCTTGACCGGTTTTAGCAGAAACAGGAATAACGGCTGTTTGACCACCATACTCTTCCGGGGTGAATCCTAGTTCAACTAATTGGCCTTTAACTTTATCCGGAGCAGCATTTTCCAGATCCATTTTATTCATGGCAACCATGAAGGGTAATTCACATTTTTTGATATGTTCAAGACATTCTTTAGTTTGAGGCATAATGCCTTCAACTGCAGAGACAACTAAAACAACAATATCGGTGGCCTGGGCACCACAAGCACGCATGTTGATAAAAGCGGCATGGCCAGGAGTGTCTATAAAAGTGATTAATTTAATTTGACCGTCCTTTTGGGTAAATTGAGCTTGATAAGAACTAATGTGTTGAGTGATGCCGCCGGCTTCTCTTTTCCAAAGATTAGTGGAACGGATTTTATCTAGAAGAGAAGTTTTGCCATGATCAATATGACCCATAAGAGCGACAATTGGAGGACGAGTTAATTTATTATTTGAGGTCATATTTATTTTTTAATGATTAAACCCCTCTCCCGATAAATCGGGATCTCCCCTAACAGGGGCGACTTTGATTTAAGATTGGGTAAGTTTTATTTCGATGCCCACTAATTGACCAGCAAGACGGACATTCTCTCCACCAGCACCAATAGCTAAAGCTAATTGTGATTCTGGAACAGTAACAAAAGCAAAATTATTTTTAATTTCGACTACTTTAACGTCCTGAGCTGGAGAAAGAGCTTGAATAATAAACTGATTTAAATTTTGAGAAAAAGCAACGACGTCAACTTTCTCTTCCATGGGTAATTCACTTAAAATTGCCTGGATACGAGAACCTTTTTGACCAATGCAGGAACCAACGGGATCAATTCCATTTTGGTTTGAAGAGACAGCAATCTTAGTTCTTTCACCTGGAGTTCGAGCAATTCTTTCGATTATGACTGAACCATTGGCAACTTCTGGAACTTCCCTGGCAAATAATTCTTTAATAAAATTATTATCACGACGAGATAAAATAATTTCACTTCTACCGGTTTCATCTCGAATTATTTCTTTTAATAAAAATAATTTTTTGGTGCCAAGAGGAATAATTTCATTTCTGATTTGTTCATCTTTTGGACAAATTCCTTCGGTTTTACCGACACCAACAACCATTTTATATGGATCATTTTTTAAAACGATACAAGAGATAAGAGTCCCAATTTTTTTCTCAAATTCAGAAATGACTGATTCTTTTTCTGCCTCGTGAATTTTTTGGTCAATAACTTGTTTGGCAGTTTGAGCGGCAATTCGGCCAAAACCTGGAGGAGTGACGTCAGATTTTTTCTCTCCGTCGATTTTGTAAACCTTAAAGGAACCAGATTCTGGAGCTAATTCAACAGTAAAATTGTCGTTTTCTGAAACTTCAATGCCATGTTCTTTTTGATCTCGTTTATAGGCGGAGATAAGACCAAGTTCAATTGAATCTAAAATAGATTGAACGTCAATGTTTCTTTCACCGGCAATTTGAGCCACTGCTGCGGCGAATTCTGTTTTAGGTAGTTTTTTTAAATCCATTTTTAATCTCCTTTGGCAGTATTAAAAAAGGGGCCTTTGCCAGCCCCAGAGTTTGAATACTACAAAATTAATATGGTTTATTATAGCAGAAAATTTACAAATTGAGCTGTTTTAGGAGGTCTTTTTGATGGGAGTTTAATTTAGTGGGGATTTCGACAAAAAGACGAATGTAAAAATCGCCTTGACCATAACCATTTATACTTTTAATTCCTTGTCCACGAAGACGAATTAGAGTGTTTGGTTGAGTGCCGGATTTAACACGAACTTTTAATGGATCGGTTAAAGTTGGAACTTCGATTATGTCTCCTAAAATTGCCTGTGTTATGGAAATATTTATATTAATATAGACATCATTGCCTTCACGTTTGAAAATTTTGTCCGGCTTAACATCAATATATAAGATGAATTCAGAAAAACGAATTTTTTGACCATCATCGACGCCAGCGGGGATTTTGATAGTTTTCTTTTTACCATTTATGGAAACATCTTTTTGACAACCATGAGCCGCTTCTAAAAAGGAAATAGAGATTTTATAAGTTTCTAGTTGGCGACGGTTTTGACGACTTTGACTAAATCCCCCGCCAAAAAATTGTTCAAAAATATCAAAAGGATTAGAAAATCCGCCAAAATCAAAATCAGCACCTTGGAAATTGCCTCCAGTTTGAGTGTAAGTAAAATTAAAAGGACCATTTTGTTGAGTATAAGTGCGACCGCCCATACCACCACTGCTGGGATCAAAAGCAGCATGACCAAATTGGTCATAGGCAGATTTTTTTTGATCATTGCTTAAAACTTCATAGGCTTCATTGATTTCTTTGAATTTTTCCTCAGCATCCGGAGCTTTGTTGCGGTCGGGATGAAATTTTAAAGCTGCCTTTCTATAGGCACTTTTTATTTCTTCTTTAGAAGCGGTTTTAGAAACGCCAAGCGTTTCGTAAAAATCTTTTTTCATATTTTTTACAAAGCAGAGACGCACGATCGCGCGTCTCTACAATGGTAAATCAATTTTTTATTGTACCACCTCGCCTTCTTCGGCTTCTTTTTTATCGTCAGATTTAGTTTCTTCTGTTTTTGGTTCTTCAGTTGGAGCTTCTCCTGCATTAGCTTCCGGACCAGGCTGTTGTTGTTGATAAATGGCAGCACCAACAGTTTGAAGAATTTGACTTAGTTCATCTGAAGCTTTGTCTAATTCGTCTTTATTGGCATCAGTTTTAGTTAAAACTTCACGAGCTTCTTTTAATTTAGCTTCGATTTTTTCTTTATCTTCAGGTTTAACTTTATCGGCAAAATCTTTTAAAGTTTTTTCACCGGAGAAAATAGTACCGTCGAGCTTATTTTTACTTTCAGCTAAACCTTTTTTCTCTTCATCTTCACGAGCGTGAGATTCAGCTTCTTTTTTCATCTGCTCGATTTCTTCTTCCTTAAGATTGGTAGCATTTTGAATAGTAATCTTTTGTTCTTTGTTGGTACCTTTATCTTTAGCCGAGACAGAAAGAATACCGTTACTATCGATGTCAAAAGTAACTTCAATTTGAGGCATACCACGAGGAGCCGGAGCAATACCATCTAGAATAAATCGACCGAGAGATTTATTGTCGGCAGCCATTGGCCTTTCACCTTGCAAAACATTGATTTCAACTTGAGGTTGATTGTCAGCGTAGGTGGTAAAAACTTGAGATTTTTTAGTAGGCACAGTGGTGTTTCTTTCAATAAGAGGAGTGCGAACTCCACCAGCAGTTTCAATGCCAAGAGTTAACGGGGTAACATCGAGTAAAACAACATCTTTAACTTCACCAGTTAAAACAGCACCTTGGACAGCGGCACCAATTGCCACAACTTCATCAGGATTTACGGTATTATTTAAATCTTTACCAAAGAAATTTTTAACAACTTCTTGGACTTTAGGCATACGTATCATGCCTCCAACCATAATGACTTCTTTAATGTCAGATTTGGAAACACCGGCATCTTTGAGAGCTTTTTCAACTGGACCAATGGTTTTTTGGATTAATTCATCGACTAATTTTTCCAACTCGGATCGAGTTAATTTTTTGGTCAAATGAAGAGGTTGGCCATCTTTTTGAGTGATGAATGGTAAATTAATTTCGGTTTCAGCGGCAGATGAAAGTTCGATTTTAGCTTTTTCTGCGGCTTCTCTGACACGCTGTAAAGCTTGAGGATCTTTACTTAAATCAACACCATTTTGTTTTTGAAAATCATCGGTGATCCAAGTAATGATTTTTTGGTCAAAATCATCACCACCAAGGAAAGTGTCACCATTGGTAGATTTAACTTCAAAAATACCGTCGCCGATTTCAAGAATAGAAATATCAAAAGTGCCTCCACCTAAATCATAAACAGCGATGGTGCCATTTTGTTTTTTATCCATACCATAGGCTAAAGCTGCAGCAGTTGGTTCGTTAACAATACGCTGAACATTAAGCCCGGCAATTTCTCCGGCTTGTTTGGTAGCTTGTCGCTGAGAATCATCAAAATAGGCTGGAACGGTAATGACGGCATCAGTAACTTTTTCGCCTAAATATTTTTCGGCATCAGCTTTGCATTTTTGCAAAATCATAGCGGAAATTTCTTGAGGAGTGTAGGTTTTACCTTCAATTTCAACTGCAGCCATTTTATCTTTACCAGAGACAATTTTGTATGGAGCCACACCCTGAGTTTTTTTAACTTCGGGGTCATCCATTCTTCGTCCCATAAGACGTTTGACACTATAAACAGTATTTTTGGAATTTAGAACCATCTGACGTTTGGCTAAATCGCCAACTAATTTTTTGACTGGTTCAACAATTGAAGGAATTGTGTTGCGTCCTTCTGAACTGAAAATAACTTTTGGAGAACCACCTTCCATTACTGCAACGCAAGAGTTGGTAGTGCCCAAATCGATTCCGATTATTTTGTTTGACATAGTTTTATTTAATAATTAATTAGTAATGGGGTCAGAGGTTTTTCCGACAGACACTTGAGCCGGCCGGATGACATGACCATTTAATTTATAACCTAGTTTTTTGACTTCAACTACAAAGTTATCTCGGCCGTCGACAACCTCGATGCACTCCATAGATTGAGGATCAAATTCTAGATTAATTGGATTAATTTCTTCTAAACCTTCTGTTTTTAAAACAGAATTGAATTTATCAATGGCCATTTGTAAGCCTTGATCTTTAAGATGGTTTTGAGCCAGATAAAAATTGTCTAAAACTTCAACCATTTTACTAATGATAGAAGTGGTAGCCAAGGTGACAAATAATTGACGCTGAGAATCAATTCGTTTTTCCAGATTAGAATAATCTGCCAAAGATCTGGCCAATTTTTCCTCTAAAGTTTTTATTTTTTCTAATAATTCGGTGTTTTTAGGATTGGTGTTTTTAATTTTTTTATCAGACATAGGTTTAAATTAACGACTAATAGTGGAAAGTAATTCGGCAAAATAATCCACAACAGGGACAACATAGGTATAACGGAAACGGGCCGGACCAACAATGCCGACAATTCCACGATGAGGACCGGATTCATAATTTTGATAAACAAAACCACAAGGCTCAAGATGTTCCATTCCAAGATCTTCACCAATTAAAAGGTGAACAATTTCACTGGATTCCGGATTTAAACTACCGGCTTTTTTGATAATTTCATACCAAAAATTAGAATTGTCTATTAAAGACAAAACTGTTTTAGTAACATCAATGTTAAAAAATTCTGGTTCTTCAAGTAAATTTGAAGCACCATAACTGTAAACTGTGCCCTGGTCAGTGGTGACAATAGCCATAGATTTGGTGCGATTGGCTAATTCTTTGGTAGTTTCACGAAGTAATCGATCGAATTCATTTCTAAATTCCCAAATTTTTTCTTTGGCACCAATCTCATCACTAACAGATAAATTTTTTGGTGTCATTAAATTTCGGACATAATACTTAAGACCCATTGAAGTTGGAGCTCGACCAGAAGATAGGTGACCTTTTTTAAGAAAACCTAATTGGGTAAGAGCCATCATTTCGTTTCTGATGGTAGCGGAAGAAATGCCTAGAGAATATTTTTTTTCAAGAGTTTCTGAACCTACTGGAGCAGCAGTTTCAATAAATTCTTCAGCAACACATTTAAGTATTTTTATTTGTCTTTGAGTTAGATCTGCCATATTAGCAATATAATAGACCGACTGCTAAATGGTGTCAAGAGGGAAAATTAAAGCCGAGAAGAAGTTTGTGTAGTGACACAATAAATCAGATTTTATTGTTTTTATCTTGGATAAAAAAGAGAATTATGATTAATAGAATAGTTACAGTAATAAAATTTAATAAATTAAATTGGTGGAAAAATAGGAGTAAAACTAGAGAAAGCAGATAAAAAGCTTTGATTAAATTTAATTTATATTTTTGAGAAAAAATACAAATTGCAGAAAAGAAAAAGCAAAAAAGAATAAAAAAGAAAATTATTTTTGACCAGAGAAATTCGGGTGAAACTAAATTAACAAAAAATAGAAAACAGGATGCAAGAGTGAGTGAATAATAAAAAAACTTTTTATTCATGAATTTTTAAATTGGAATCGGGTTCTTCGGTTTTGATTTTGTTAACGATTTTCATTAATTGATTGGTGCGAGTGGTGTCGACGGCAGTATATTTTTTCTGTAAAGATTCAATAGAACACCCAATGTCTTTAAAACCTTTGTTGTAATTTTCAAATTCTTCACCAAATTTTTTGATGTAACCAATTATGGTAGCGACATTTTTTTGATAACGAAAATTATCGTAGGCTTGATGAATCATTCGCAAAATGGCGGTAAAGGAGAATGGACCGGCGAGAATTACTTTTTTAACCATGGCGTCTTGCCAAATTTCAGGGAATCGATCGTAAATAAAACTAAAAATCATTTCATTGGGAATAAATAAAATAACAAAATCAACTGTATTTTCTTCGGGATTAATATATTCTCGACTGGTTACTTCTTTAATTTTCGTTTTAATGTCTTGTTCAAAAGCTCTTTTATATCTTTCTTTTTCTTCTTTACCGTCGGCTTCAGACATTTTGACTAAATTTTGATAAGGGAATTTAGAATCGACATTTATTTTCATGCCGTCGGGCATGTAGACTGTAAAATCTGGGCGAGAACTGTCACCGCTAACTTGTTTATCATAATTAACTCCGGCCACAAAACCGGACATTTTTAATAAATCTTCGGCTACCTGCTCACCAAAAGCACCGCGCATTTGATTGTTGCTTAAAACATTTTTAAGACCTTCGGTAGTAACTTTCAATTGGTGGGTGAGAAGTTTTTGTTCTTCCAATTTTTCGGTAAGAGTGGAAAAAGAACCAACGCGAGTTTTTTCGACTTCATCCATTTTTTTATTATTTTTTTCGATTTCGACTAGTGCCCTGTTGACTAAATCCTCAATTGCCTGTTTTTTATTATTTAAATCAGTGCCGATTTTTTGATCGGCAAGTGTGATTAATTGTTGATTGGCATTTTTTAAAACCTCGGGAAAAATTTGATTTAAAGAATTAGAAATTTCTTTAGACAAATCTTCCTGGCTGGATTTTTTGGATCTGAAAATTAGGAATAATAAGGTGGCGAGAATTAGAAGTAAGAGAATATAAACAAAGGTCATAGAATGATTTTAGCATTTCAATTTCAATCTTCACCTTTAATTCAATCTCCTCTTGTTGGCAAAGCCAACTTTCTCCTCTTTGACAAGAGGAGACTATAATTGAATAAATGAAAAAGTCGGTTGATTACGAGGCAATAAATTCTAAAAGAAATTGTGTTAGATATCGAAATAGTTTGACTTTTATGTCTCAGAAAAATAGGATAAAACCGACTGAAGCGGAAAAAATAATTTGGGATAAAATTTTGTCGAAAGATAAAACTGGTTATAGATTTTTAAGACAAAAACCCATTGATAGATTTATTGTTGATTTTTATTGTTCAAAATTATCATTGGTAATTGAGGTTGATGGTGATTCACATATCAAAAAGAAAGGAACTGATGAATTGAGAGATAAATTTTTGAAACAAATTGGAATTACAACGTTAAGATTTACTAATGACGAAGTTATAAATAATATAGAGGGTGTAAAAAAGAAAATTGATGGCTTAATTCCCCTCTTGTTCCCGATGTATCGAGACAGGCGCCGAGGAGTTAGGAAAGATTGAAAAAAATTATTTAACTCCTGTACTTCCAAACCCACCGCGGGAGGGATCATCCATTTTATCGACTTCATCGAATTCAAAAGTCTCGTGTTTGATTAATAATAACTGACAAAGACGGGTACCTTTTTCAATGTGAACGACTGAATCGGTAAAGTTGTAGGCGGCAAATTTAATTTCATCTTCGTCACCACAATAATCAGCATCAATTACTCCAATGCCGTTGATACCCTGAATACCGAGCTTATGGGTGGAACTGCGAGAAGCTAATAAAGTAAAGTAACCGTCGGGAACTTTAATGGCAGTATTCATAGGAATATAAACGATTTCTTTTGGTTTGATTTCAACATCAATTCGAGAGTACAAATCAACAGCGGCAGCACCGGCAGTTTTATGAACTGGCAATGGCAAAGTTTTATCAAAACGTTTTATTTTAACTTTCATTTTTAAAATATTTATCAAATAAATAATGAAGATGATCTTTGTCTTCGCAAGTTTCTGATGGAGCAAATTTTAATTCAGAAATTTTCTGATAGGTTTCAGTAATTAATTTAGTTAAATTATCAACATCGTCTTGGGTTAAATTAAAAGTTTTTCTTTCAAATTGGCCTTTGATGTTGGTTTCGATAAAATCAACAGTACCCTGATTAATTTGATAACCAAAACCTTTGGCTTGTTGACAGAGAATTTTGTAAAAAACTAATTGACGGAAATAATCACCGTCTTTGGATAATTCCTTGTATTTACCATCGGGTTTACCAGTTTTAAAATCGATAACATTGGCTTGATTTTTTCCGGTAACATCGATTAAATCTATTTTTCCAGTAATTGGAATATCATTAAGTCTGGCGCCATGAAATTTGAAATCGCGCTCGGAAAAATAATTACCAGTAAAAGAATTTTTATAATTTTCGTAATATTTAGTTAAAATTTCTTGTCCATGTTGTAATAAATCTTGATAATCTTTTTGATCAACTTGTTCTTGATCTAAATTTTGTTTGAAAACATCTAAAAATTTTTCAAGTGAAATTAACTGGTTATCGTTTTTAAGACTGGTGTATAGATAAGATAAAGCTCCATGAACACTGGTACCAAAAGATAAACTTCTGGTTTTGGCTTGGGGTAAGTGAAGAATAGTTTTGAAGAAAAAACAAAGCGGACATTTTAGATAAGAATTTAAATGAGTGATGTTGAATTTGTAAGAAGTGTCTAAATAATTTTTGATGTAGGCAGATAAATTTGAAGAAATTAAAACCGGATTTTGTGGAGTAAAAAATAATCTTAGGCTTTGGCTTTGAGTCTGAGAAGTTGAGGAAATTTTTTGAATTAATTTATCATCGATTTCATTGATAAAAATGGAATGAAGTTGCTCTTTGCCACTGTCATTAAATTTTGGATAGGAAATATAAATCTGATTTTTGGCACGAGTTAGGGCCACATAAAAAAGACGACGATCTTCTTCAATATCTTTATTATCGATTTGAAGAGCGTCGGTTTTAGAAATGCCAAGAGGCAATTTTAATAGACTTCGTGAAGATGAATTATCCCATTTTCCGGATAAAACTTTTATTAGAAAAACATGTTCAAATTCTAAACCTTTGGATTTATGAACCGTCATTAATTTAATACTGTTTTCTAGATCATCAATTAATGGCGGAGAATTTAGAGACAAATTATTTTCCTGTAAAAGCAAAAGACCATCGATCCATTGTTTTAAATTTAATTTTTCAGAAACGACAGAAGTTTTTAAATTGGAATAAAGAGTGTTAAGTTGTTTTAAAGTCTCAATATTTTTGTGTTTTAAAACATAGGACAAAAATTTAAACTGACGAATTATAAAATTGAAAATTTGAGTGAGAGGTTGATTTTGTAAAAGCTTTTGAACTTTGGCCACGCGCAGATAAAAATTATTTAATTTAATAATTGAGGTTTTAGAAATTTCGATTTCTTCTAATTTCTTTTTATCGCCAATAATTTCAAATAATGACTCTTTGGTTTTGTTAACAAAAAGATAAAGTTTGTATAAATCACTGGATTTAATATCTAAAAAATTAAAAGATAAAACTTTACCCAAAATTTCATTATTAGTGGGATCGGACAAATATTGAAAAAGAGATAATAATTGTTGAATTTCGAGGGATTGAAAAATATCAATAGAATCGGAACGAAGATATTTTATTTTTAATTGATTTAAATATGGAAGTAAATCATTGATATCGGCATTATTTCTAAAAAGAACAGCTATTTCATTGGGTTTAGTCCCCGATTCGATTAATTTTTTAATTTGATTACTGATATAAAAATTTTCTTCATTATTGTTGCTGGCGGCAAATAAATTGATTGGATCGGGATCAAAATCTTTAGTAGAAACTAAAGATTTGTCTAGGTTTTCGATATAACGACTGATGCGATTTTCATTTTTAGAGATGACATTGTTAGAACTTTCCAAAATCAAACGATGACTTCGATAATTATTTTTTAGGGCAATAACTTTGATAGTGGATTTGTATTTTTGGTAAAAAGAAAAAATATTTTCAATGGAAGCGCCCTGAAAACGATAAATGGATTGATCATCATCGCCGACCACAAAAATATTTGGATTGTCTTGATTTTGAGTTAATAAATTGACGATCTCATATTGAGAGTTATTACTGTCTTGAAATTCATCGACCAATAAATATTGATATTTTTCTTGATAATCCAAAAGTAACTCACGGTTATTTTTAAAGGCATTGATGACCCATAAAATCATGTCTTCATAATCAAAAAGATTTTGGTTTGTTAATTCTTGTTGATAACCAACATAGAGAGTTAATAGATCTAATTGTTTTGGAATTTGGGATTCAGTTTTTTCAATTAAATCTTTGACATTTTTTTTAAATTCAGAGAGTGAAAGTGAATCTTGACCATAAAGATTTAAAAACAGGTTAATTTTGGTTTGATAAACAGGTAAATCTTTAAGTTGATAAATTAAATCTTTAATTAAGCTAACAATTTCTGAAGAAGCCTTAGCGGTAGCGCGAATTTGACCAAGTTTGTCAGCAAAAGAATCGGAAATTTTCACAAATTTGACTGCATCATTAATTAATTCTTTAAATTTATCTGGAGTGATATTTTCTTTTTTTAGATTTTGAATTGAACGGGCAATTTCGTTTTGATAAAAATAAAGAGAATTAATATTTTTTAGAGAACTGGTGGGTGGAAGTGATTCGATTAAATTGCGAATAATTTGGATTTTTTTAACATCATCTAGGGGAATGGATTCTTTTTGAGAAAACAAAAAATATTGAGGATTATCTTTAATGACAGAATTACAAAAAGCATGAAAGGTGCAAATACGAACGCCATAAGCTTCAGAACCAATAAGACTTAGAAGGCGAGAACGCATGTTGAGAGCGGCTGAGTCGGTGAAAGTTAAACACAAAATATTACTGGGGTTAGTTTGGGTTTCTTTTAGAATTTTACCGATTCTTAGGGTAATAGTTTGAGTTTTACCAGTGCCGGCGCCGGCAATGACCATAACTGGACCGTCAATGGTATCGACAGCAAGTTTTTGTTCGGGATTTAGTTTTTGGTATTCAGAATCGAAATTAGACATCTAGGTTATTTTAGCTTAAATAGTATAAAATTGGTTTAATGGATAAAAAAATAATTTTATTTGATATTGATGGGACATTAATCGAACCTCATGAAATAACTAGCGGAGTTTATAAACAGATTTTTGAAGAAACAAAAATTTCAAAAGATGAAATCTTTAAAATAAAAGAAGAGTACAAATCTACTCTTGAGCGTGGCAGTGATTTTTCACCTGACGATTTAATTGATTATTTGAGTAAATCATTAAATGTTGAAATAACTAATAATCCATTTTTAAATAAAATTTATTATAAAAATGCTTTATATCCTGAAGTTAAAAAAACTTTAGAAGAATTAAATAAAAATTTTATCTTGGGAATATTTTCTGAGGGTTTGAAAAACTATCAGGAAAATAAAATATATTTGTCCGGTCTTGGAGACTTTTTTAATGAAGATTTTATTTTTATTGGGAGAAGAAAATTGGATGATAATTTTTTAGAAAAATTACCAGAAGGAGCAATTATTATTGATGATAAAAAAGAAGTTGTTGAAAAATTAAAATCTTTAAACCGGTTTAAGGTGGTTTGGATTAATAGAAACAATGATGAAAAAATGGATGGTGTTGCCACCATCCATAATCTTAGCGAATTAATTGATTTGATTAATTTTAAAAAAGACTGGTAAAGAAAAGAAAAATTAAAATACAAAAGATTATAAGCAAAATAAAATTAGTTTTACTGGTTGGACGCTGTTGAACAACTTTTTTGGTAACTGTTTTTCTAGCAGCTTTTTTAACAGTTTTTTTTGGGGTGGTTTTTTTGGCAGGCATTTTAAAAATTAATTATTATTAATTAAATAATAACAGGTTTTTTATTTTTAAAAATAGTAGAACATTTATGGATCATGTTAATTTGATGACCCATCATGTTTTTTGGTAAAGCTGATACTGGAAATAAATATGGTTTAGCCGATTTGTAATCAACTTCTTGAATGTAAACATGGACTGATTCAGGTCCACGATTGGTTTGATGACTTAAATTATTTACAAATTTTGGCTGACCAATTAATTTAATTCCTTTTAACTCGGTTTCTTTCAATCTTTTAAAAGCACGAGTTGGTAATCCCCATTTATCTTTTTTGGGGATATCACCAGCAAGTAAACAAGTGCCAGGGGTATGATATTCGTTTGGCCACCACGGATCATTTGGACCACGATTGAATAAAACGACATTGACTTTACCGTTTGGGTCTAAACAAAGTGGAACAACTTCAATAGTAATGGTAACTTTTAAACGATTGAATTGGTAAAAAAGATCAAAAGGTAAAAAACCTGGCTCAAGTTTTTTTAATTTCTCGGCGATGTCGTGGATTTCAGAATTGGTGAGTGGAATTTTCGTCATTTATTTTAATAAAATATTTTCTAATTCATTTAAATTATTAACAATAAAGTCTGGATTAAATTTTTTGAGATTTTCTTCTGCGATAATGCCCCAAGTAACCGCACAAGTTTTTATTCCAATTTCTTTTCCAACTTCAATCTCATGATTCGTATCGCCAATTATAATAGTGTTTTCTGTTTTTAAATTATATTTATTGATGATTGAACGGGAAGCTTCTTTTTTGTCGTGAAGAGAATGAAATATTTCGGTAAAAATTCCTTCCAAACCAAAAACTTTAATTTGTTTTAAAAGTGTTTCTGGATAATCCGAGGAAACAACAAACATTTTTATTTTATTAGTAAACAATTTTTGGATCAGATTAGAAATCCCTGGATAAGATTTATTTTGATCAAACTTTTGAATTGCCTTTAGATAACGTTCTGTCTCTTGTTCTCTAGTGATATTAGGTAAAAATTTTTCATAAAATTTCATATATGGAAATGTCCATTCCTTTTTAAATTCTTCAAAGGAAAGCTCTTTGGCATTAAAAGATTTAAAAATATCCATATGGGTTTGATAAGTAGAGTAGGCATTATCATTGATGACTCCTGACCAATCAAAGATTATATTTTGAAACATCTATTTTAATAATTTTTCTAAAATTTCTTTAGCGAGTTGGGGGTTGGCGGAGCCTTTTGAGGCTTTCATTAACTGACCAATTAAAAATCCGATAGATGCTGGATTTTTTTTGTA
>CAYSME010000013.1:0-16094 GCA_964432085.1 uncultured Gammaproteobacteria bacterium
TCAAACTATCCAAGATGCCAAAAATGCATACGAAAATGCCCCAGAAGACAGCGATCTTAAAAATACAATTTACAACAAATGGAATGAGTTGTCTTTAAAAGAAGTAGATCAAATTAAAACTGCTCAAGATGCTAAAAATGCATACGAAAATGCTCCTAAAGGCAGTCAGGCCAAAACTAAAATTTTCGAAAAATGGAAAGAATTATCTACCAAAGAAATTGAACAAGTTTCAAATATTCCAGACATGAGAAATTTATTTAACAATTTGCCAGACGACAATGAATTAAAAAATCAAGCAATTACAAAATGGATTTCGTTTTGCCAATCTGTTGCCGAAATAAAAGAAGTCTATTTAAATTCTTTAAGTAAAAGTGAGCCTCAAAGATCAGCTCTAGTAAAATGGAAGGAATTGTCTAATAAAGAAATCAGTCAAGTTCAAACCATTGAAGATATGAGAATTTTATACGGCAATCTACCAGATGACGACAAAATTAAAAATAAAGGAATTGTTAAATGGTTGTCATTGTGTCAAACTTCACTACAAGCAAAAGAAGTTTATGGCGCCTCCCTAATCGGGAGTGACGAAAGAAAACAAGCCTTCAGTAAATGGGACGAGTTGGCCTTAAAAGAAGTTGAACAAGCTCAAACTATTGAAGAAGTAAGACAGGCATATAATAATACCCCAGATAACAGTCAATCCAGAAAAATAGCTGCCGAAAAAATGAACGAATTATTATAATTCTCCGTTGTCTGTTAAAATTTAACTAGTTAATTATTAATTATAAAAATAAAATGAAAGGATTTACCCAAAATATTGAAAAAGCAACTTTAGAAAATAATAATTTTCGTCAGGTTCTCTATACCAGCAAACACAGTCAGCTTGTTTTAATGAGTCTCATCCCTAACGAAGATATCGGCATGGAAGTCCATCCCGACAATGATCAATTTTTTCGTTTTGAATCAGGTCAAGGCAAATGTATTATCGATGGTAACGAATATCAAGTAAAAGACGGAGATGCTGTTATTGTTCCGGCCGGTGCTCAACACAACATTATTAATGTTTCATCCACTGAACCTTTAAAAATGTACACCATCTATAGTCCAGCTCATCACCAAGACGGTGTTGTTCGTGCTACTAAAGCTGAAGCCGAACAAAACTCTCCGGAATTTGATGGGGTAACCACAGAATAATTTAATTTATTAATCAATAAAAAATGACAAAATCTAAAAAACAAACTAAAAAAGGCAACACTGCCATGTCTATAGCCGGAGCCATTGTTGGCGTTGGTGCCGCTGTTGCTGGAGCTTTTCTTTTAAAAGATAAAAAAAATCGCGACAAAGTAAAAAAAGTTTTTTCTAAAGTTAAAAATAAAGTTTCCAATAATAAGACTCCAAAAAAATAATGAGCATTAACAAAGATTGGCATCTAGCCAATAAAATGCCAAAAAATCCGACTATCGACCAAAGGATTAAATGGCATTTAGATCATGCTAAAAATTGCGATTGTCGGCCTCTGGGTGGAAAAATATTAGAAGAAATAAAAAAAAGAGGAATAAAAATATGAAAAACTATGGCGATATTAAAAATTTAAATTTTGAAAATTTATCTGGTATTTCCCCAAAAACCATTGAAAATCATTATCAAAAACTTTATCAAGGCTACGTTAAAAAATGGCAAGAAATTCAAGATAAATTAAAAATCATTGATAAATCAACATCCAATGCTACTTTTTCTGAATTCAGAGAATTGAAAGTAGAGGAAAGTTTTGCTGCCAATGCCATCATTCTACACGAAGCCTATTTTGACGTTTTAGGTGGCAATGGTCAGCCATCTGGAGAAATCATTAAAGCCCTAGAAAAAGATTTTGGTTCTTTTGAAAGTTGGCAAGATGAATTTAAATCTCTTGGTTTGTCCAGTCGCGGTTGGGTAATTCTTGCCATGGATTACAACGACGGTAAATTAAAAAATTATATCGCCGATTCTCATAATTCTTTTGGCATTTGGGGCACTGCTCCAATCTTAGTTTTAGATATGTACGAACATGCCTATTTTATCGATTTTGCCACTGATAAAAAATCATATATTGAAACTTTTTTTAAAAATTTAGATTGGTCAAAAATTAATTATAAATTTAAACATTAATAAAAAAATGATAGATAAAGAAAATAAAAAAACAGAATGTTGTTGTGAAAAACCAATGAATCACAAAAAACATAAAAGTCATTGTCACCATCACAACAACGGATCGAATGCCATTTATGGACTTGGTGTTATTGGTGCTTTATTTTATTTTTTATCCAAAGCCACCACTTTTGGCTTAGTGATGGTTGGAATTGGTAAATCAATTTTTTGGCCGGCTATTTTAATGTTTAAGTTATTAACTTATTTGGGTATGTAACCATGAATAAATTTTTTTATTTATTACCCAGAGTTTTAGGCATAATTTTTATCCTTTTTTTAGTGGTTTTTTCTTTGGATGTTTTCATTGTTGGGGCCACCTTTTTACAAATAATTAGTGGATTATTTATTCACAATATCCCCGTTTTAATTTTATTGTTAGCTCTGATAATTTTCAGGAAAACAGGCATAATCACTGGACTATTTTTTATCGCCTTTGGACTTTTTTTTATAAAAAGTTTAATTATCTTTTTACCAGCATTTTTAATTGGGTTTTTATTTTTAATCAACCGGTCACCAAAAACTAAAAAATAGTTTACAATTACTTAGTTCTTTTAAATGGCGTTATTAACCAAGAGCGTGTGGACCCGCAGCTGCGGGTATACGAGGACAAGGGTCAATCGATTTATCTGCGGAAACCCTTAGGTTGTGATTGTCAGCCTTAATATTTTCTTTAAACTTTAAAGTAATTTAAAAACAAAGAGAAAATAATACAATTGCCATTTCCACGAACAAATTTGCCGGATTTTTTACTAATTTTATTAATTTAAAAAATCGGTATTAAATAATTATGTGTGGAATTTTTGGCTATAAAGGCGAATCAAACAACGCCTCAAATATTGTTTTATCAGGTCTTAAAAAATTAGATTATCGAGGTTATGATTCTTGGGGAATTGCAGTCTTAAACAAAGAAATTTTTATTCAAAAAAATATTGGCAAAATCGAAAATATTTGCAAATTAAATTTACCATCAGGCAATATCTCTATTGGTCATACGCGTTGGGCCACCACCGGTAGTGTTTCAAAAATTAATGCTCACCCTCATTTTTCCACTGATAAGTCTTTTGCTTTGGTCCAAAACGGCATTGTTGAAAATTTTATTGAATTAAAAAGATATTTAATTAAAAAAGGTTATAAATTTAAATCCAAAACAGATACAGAGGTAATTGTTCATCTTATCGAAAGTCAGCCGGGTAAAAATTTAATTGATAAAGTTAAATTGGCATTTTTAAAATTAAAAGGTCGTAATACCATTGCAGTTTTAGATTCCAAAAACAATCAGATTATTGTTCTCAGAAATGGTTCACCATTAATTATTGGTATTAATAATAATGATTTTTATTTATCATCCGATACCTTATCTCTTTCTCATTTTTGCCAAAAATATATAGATCTTAATAATTTCGAAATGGTTATTTTAAATAAAAATTTAGAATTTTTTAATTTAAAAACCAACCAAAAAATTAAAAAAGATTTTCAAAAAATGGAAAATTCAAACATTTCTTCTAATCTTGGTCAATATGACCATTACATGATTAAAGAAATTTTTGAATCACCAAAAGTTATCCAAAATATTTTAAAAACTTCTAAAAAAGATTTATTAAATCTTGTTTCAATCATAAAAAAATCTAAAAATATTTATTTAATTGGTTCTGGCACAGCTGGCAACGCTGCTGCCCAGATTGCTTATTACCTAAGAAAATATGCCAATATTTCGGCCATAAGTTTAGTGGGAGCTGACGCCAAAGATTATTATAATTTTTTCTCTTCTAATGATTTAATCATTACTCCATCTCAAAGCGGTGAAACAGCTGATGTTTTAAAAGTCCTAGAATTTGCCAAAACTAAAGGTGTAAAAATTGCCTCACTAGTCAACATGCCCGGGTCGTCAATGTCTCGTTTATCCGATTTTAAATTTTTATCCAATTCTGGTCCGGAAATTTGTGTTATGTCCACCAAAGTTTTTATTGCCCAAATTGCCTGGGGTTATCTGTTAGCCAAAACCGTTTCAAAGAAATACCAACAGGGGATCAAAGAATTAACTAAATTGTCAAAATCAATTAATAAATATTTATCTAATTCAAAAAATATTTCTAATATACAAAAAATTTCCCGTCTTTTTTTAAAAACCAACGATATTTTTTTGCTAGGTCAAGGACAAAATTTTCAAATTGCCAAAGAAGGTATGGTTAAATTAATTGAAGGTACCTACAAACATGCTCATGCCATTCCTGCTGGTGATTTAAAACATTATGCCATTACTTTAATTGAAAAAAATGTTTTTACTATTGTTTTAACTTCACCCGACGACATGCCTGAATTAAACAATACTATTAATCAAGTAAAAAGTCGCAAAGGCACTGTTATCATTTTTAATCAACCAAAGTTAAATCCAGAAGTTATTGCCATTTTCAATATAATTCCACTTCAATTATTATCCTATTTTCTTGCCGTAAAATTGGGGAATAATGTTGACAAACCACGTAATATTGCCAAATCAGTTACTGTTAATTAAATTCGGTATTCAGTAATTAATTTTTTTTCGGTTTCTTTATTAATATAAGCTTTAACAGTAATATATTTTTCAATTCCAGAGCCATTAATCTTTTTCTTTAACAGTTCGTCAACTTGAAAAATACCTGCTGAGTTATTCATTAAAATATTTAATTGAATCGGTTTTTCTATGCCTTTTTCAATCGAAACGTTTTCAATCGCTGCCGAAGAAACCGAATAAATATCTATTATTTCTGATTCATAAGTAATTCTCGATCTGCCTTTACTCATATCCAAAGCATCGGCTACTCTGATTATACCGGCTTCCAAAGTCAATGGTTTTCCGTCACTTCTATGACTTATAATAGCGTGTAAAACCTCAGAAGTAACAATAGTTCTTTCTTCTATCGGTAAAAAATCAAGAATTTGATGCAATAAATTATTGGCTAAAAATAAACTATAAGCCTCATGATCTTTGCGGCTGATAGTCATTCCTAAATCGTGTAAAACACTGGCTAAAACCACCACCAGTTCGCTATATTCATATGATAATTGATAATCTTTGGTAATAGACATCATCGTTCCACTTGCCAGTAACATCCTTACAAATTTAACCGATATATTGGCAACTATTTGAAAATGTATTGGACCATGGTCAGTCATACTCAATCTATCAATTGCATTAACATTAATTACTTTCCAAAGAGTCAGCAATTCTTTATTAGAATTAATATTTATCAATGCTTTTTCAAGCAAAGTATTTCCATTGATTGGAACCGTTATTTGATTATTATTTATATTTTCGTTTGTCTTTTTCATAATTAGGATAGTTATTGTAACATATAATATGGATTTACTTCATTTAATTCTATCTGTTTTTCCGATTTGTTTTTTTTGTATTTTTCTACTTTTTAGTCGATCTCTTTCTTTATTAAAAATCTCTTTAATCACTCTAATTTTAACATTTATAATAGCTGCTAGTTTTTGGCATTTACCTTTCATTTCAATCATTTTCTATTCCTCTAAAGGCTTTTTTATTGCTCTCGATATTTTCTTTATTATTTTTGGTGCCATCCTTTTTTTGGATGTTCTTAAAAAGAATAAAATTATTGAAAGTCTAGCTATTCATCTCGATCGTTTTTCTCCCGACTTTAGAATTCAAGTAATTATGTTGGCTTGGTTTTTTGAAAATTTTCTTGAGGGAATTGCTGGTTTTGGCACTCCATCAACTATTGTTGCTCCTCTTTTAATTGCTTTAGGTATTTCTCCATTTAAAGCTGTCATTATTGCTCTTTTAGGCAACAGCACCTCAGTTCCTTTTGGTGCCGTTGGCACTCCCATCCGCGTTGGCTTTGCTGGTCTTAATATTGATTTCAATTCAATTGGAACCCAAACGGCAATTTATAATTTTGTCGGTATTTTGGTTCCAATTTTCATGCTTTTTGTTTTAGTTTCCAACTCTAAAAATCGTCGTTCAGATTTTTTTAAAGCTCTGCCTTTTGCTATTTGGTCAGGTATTGCTTTTGTTGTTCCGGCCTATTTTGTCTCTCTTTTTGGCATTGAGTTTCCATCTATTATTGGTTCTATCATTGGCATTGTCTTAATAATTATTACCAGTCGTTTAGGTTTTCTCATTCCTCGTCATATTTATCCCTCTCCAAACAAAATTAAAACCAAAAATAATTTAACTATTTCAAAAACAATTTTTCCTTATTTTCTTTTCATTATTCTTTTAATTTTTGGAAAAATATTTTTTTCTAAACTATCTATAAATATTCCTTTTATTTCCCATTCTATAAATCTTTTTAATCCTGGTTTTGTTTTTATTATTGCCACCATTATCTTTATTATTTATTCAAAAATAAATTTTAAAAATATTTTTTCCACCAGTAGCACCGCCTTTAAAAAATCAATGGAGCCATTTTTAGTTACCGCTGCTATTTCTGCAGTAGTTCAAATAATGAATAATTCATCGAATATTTCTCTTAATTTGGTTTCCATGACCCAAACTTTTTCCAGTTTATTTAAAACTAACTTTCTTCCATTTATCTCACCTTTTATCGGAACATTGGGTAGTTTTATCACCGGAAGTGCCACTGTTTCTGATATTATGTTTGGTTCATCAATTTATTTATCCAGTCTTTCTTTAAACATGGATCCTATCAAAAATTTAGCCTTAGCTTTAGCCGGTGCTGGTGCCGGTAATATGATCGCCATCTCAGATGTCTTAGTTGCCAAGACAGTCGCCAAATCAACCGACAGCCTCAGAAAAATTATTATTTCACTTTTGCCTTTTTGTTTAATTTATCTAATTCTAATTTCTCTTTTGAGTCTATTCGTTTAACTTTTTCTGTTAACAATTACTTCCTTATGCAGTGTGTTTAATTTATTTTGAATATCTTTTATGGTTTGAATCATTTCATCATCATCTTCATCTTCACTTAAATCTTCCACATCCTCCTGTATTTCGTCAATATCCTTTTCCACCCCTCTTAATCGTTTCGATGTTTTATTAACACTCATTTGAATAAAAATAGATAGATAAATAGCCTCTAAAGAAACCACCGTTGTTAAAACCAATAAAATATCATCGATTTTTATACCAAATATTTTTAAAACAAAAATACCCACAAAAAAAATAGTGTGAACCACAATTGATAGTGGTGTTCCTATCCAATTAGTCAATTTTTCTGAAATATTTTCCAACTCTTTCATCAATAAATTCTATCTCATTAATCATCAATTTGTAACCGTTTCAATAATTTGTTAAGATCATTACTTATGATCACAAAATTAGGTAAAGAAAACCTTGAAAAACAAATCAAGGAATTACAAAAAGAATTAGACAGAACCTACAAACAGCGCAACGAAGCCGCCGCTGAAGGGGATTTAAAGGAAAATTCCGCCTATATTTTTATGGGTGAAAGAGCCACTGTTTTAAGCTCTCAAATTTCCGAAGCCCTGGATGACCTCAAACAATCTGTTATTCAATCAGCTCCAACTCAATGCGAAATAATTTCTTTCGGACATAAAGTTACTGTTTTTTTTGAAGATGATAAAAGAAATCTAACCATAACTTTAGTCGGCAAAAATGATGCTCGACTAAAACCAGATTGGATTTCAATTCAAAGTCCTATTGGAGAAGCCCTTGTCGGCAAGAAAAAATCGGATAAGGTTTCAGTCAACGGTCAAACAGTAACCATCATTGATATTTCTGTTGGAGAAATTTAAAACCAAACAAAAACACCCCGCAATTGCGGGGTGTTTAGATTGTTTAAAAGAAAAGATTTAGTATCTGTTACTGTCTCTTCCACCGCCGAATCCACCACGGTCGCCACCTCGTGAGAAATTATCTCTTCGTGGAGGTCGATCTTCCATTGGTCTGGCTTCATTAACCTTAACGGTTCGGCCATCCAATTCTTTATCGTTCCACATATCGATAGCAGCTTGGGCTTCTTCTTCACTGTTCATTTCCACAAATCCAAAACCTTTGGATCTACCTGAAAATTTATCTTTAATAACAACAGCCGAAACAACAGTTCCAGCTTGGGCAAAAGATGCCCCTAAGGTCTCATCGGTAGTATTGAAATTCAATCCGCCGACATACAATTTTTTGATCATTGTCTGAAAAATATAATAAACTCGTAGATCGTTAGATCCACAAGAAGCATTGTATCGAATTTATCCGTTAAAAGCAAATAGATTTTTATAAAATGTGTTAATATTAACTTATGAAACAAAAATCAAAATCTAAATTCAATTTAGTTAAATTTATTTTTTGTATTTTTATAGCTGAATTTGCCGGAATATTAGGCAGTATATTTACTTTTTCTTCAGTTAAAACTTGGTATATAACTGATCTAATTAAACCGTCATTTAATCCGCCTTCCTGGGTTTTTGGACCAGTTTGGACTTTTTTGTTTTTTCTTATGGGTTGGTCACTTTATTTGGTTTGGACCAAAAATCACAAAATAATTTGGTTCTGGGTTCAATTAGTTTTAAATATTTTTTGGTCTATTTTATTTTTTGGACTCAGAAATCCCTGGTTAGCCTTTGTTGAGATAATTATTTTATGGTTTGCCATCATTAAAACAATTTTGGAGTTTAAAAAATATAATAAAACCGCCAGTATTTTACTTCTACCGTATTTAGCCTGGGTTTCTTTCGCCGCTTTTCTAAATTTCACCATCGCCCGTATAAATTAAGCTTTGGTACAATATCCCATGCCTCTAGACCCAAAAGATTATTCTTATAATCTGCCTCAAAATTTAATTGCCAATAAGCCATCCAAAAAACGCGATCATTGCCGGTTGTTAACTTTAAACCGAACTACTGGTCAAATTGATCATCTTCAATTTTTTGATTTAAAAAATATTCTTGGTCCTAATGATGTTTTAGTCTTAAATCAAAGTAAAGTTTTTCCAGCTCGTCTTTTTGGTCACAAAAAAACTGGTGGTAAATTTGAAATTTTATTAATTCATCAAATTTCTTCTACTAATTGGCAAGCCATTTCCAAACCTCGTTTAATTGTTGGACAACAATTAATTTTTGATCATAAATTAACAGGGGATATTTTAAAAAGTGACAAAACCACCGGCCAAATTGAAATTAAATTTAATCAATCACATCAACAATTTTGGCAAACCCTCGACAAAATTGGGCATACTCCAATTCCTCCCTATATTTCCACCAAAGATTCAGAATCAGAAATAAGAAAAGAATATCAAACAGTTTATGCGACTAAAACCGGTTCAGCCGCCGCTCCCACCGCCGGACTTCATTTCACCAAAAAATTATTAGCCGATTTAAAAAAGAAAGGAGTTCAAATTGAATATGTCACTCTTCATGTTGGTCTTGGAACTTTTCAAAATCTTCGTCCTGAAAATATTTCCACCAAAACTCTTCATCAAGAGTTTTATGAAATTGACATTGACACTACTAATCGTTTAAATCTGGCCAAAAAACAAGGCAAGCGCATTATTGCTGTCGGCACCACCTCCGTCCGCACACTTGAGTCTGCCACCAAAAAATCCCTTCTGACTCCCGGTCAAAATTCCACTCAAATTTTTATCTTTCCGCCTTATAGATTCAAATTCGTCGATGCTTTGATAACCAATTTTCATTTACCGGAGTCCAGTCTATTAATGTTGGTATCCGCCTTTGCCGGCAAAAAAAATATTTTTAAGTCCTATCAACAAGCCATAAAAGAAAAATATCGTTTTTTTAGTTTTGGTGACGCTATGTTTATTTTCTAATATGGTCTATTGATCAAAAACAAAAATATCATTTTTAGCCATAAAAAACTCTTGTTAAATTTTGTCCACAAATTCAATGATCCGACCCACTCCCTATATTCATTTTCTAAATAAATTGTAGTCGCTTTAGGATTTTCTTTTTTAATCGTATCCATCCTCAAAGGGTTATTAAAACTTACCCTAAATTTAGGTAATAATTTACCTATTAACGGGAAAAACCTTAACCAATCCCAGTTAGAAGATCCCTCGATATAAGACATAATTACAAAGTTTTTTTTCTTATTTTTAATTCCTTGAATTATATAGCTAATTCCATTAAACCAATTTGAAGATTTAACTGCTCCATTAGGAAAAATAATTACCAGTCCGCCTTTATTTATTTTTTCTATTGCCACATTTATACTGGCAATATTTTTTTGGTGCTCTTCTTCTCTTGAATATTTATTAAATTTTTTAAACAATCCAAATATTTTCAATCTAATTTTCCTAAAAATATTTTTAGATGGCTGATTATGCACATAAACCGGAATTAAATATTTATCCAATTCAGGCATCAGATTATAATATCTAGAAGTAACTATTAATGAAATATCTTTTCTATCTTTAACCGCTGACCATAAAGCCAAGACTCCAGAATCTGCTGGGTGATTAGCCACTATTACTCCGGAAAAATTTTCCAATATATTGTCAACTTCTTCATTTCTTTGAATAACTACTTCAGTATTACATCTCTTAATTAATTTTCTGATCGTCAAAACTACCCCAATTTTACCGATGTTTTTATTGGTTGAGCTTATTAGTTCTTTAATCACAAGATTCATTCTACTATAATATTCACATGAAAGGATTTATTGAATTTATCAAATCTCAAGGAGTGGTTGGTTTAGCTGTGGGTTTCATTATGGGTGGTTCCATTACTAAACTTATAACTTCTTTTGTCAACGATATTATTAATCCGATTGTTGGTCTTTTGATTAATCGAGCTGGTGATTTACAAGACAATTATCTCTCTATTGGTGGTACCAAAATTATGTGGGGTAACTTTATCAGTAGTATCATCGATTTTATAATCATTGCCTTCATTGTCTATTTCAGTGTCAAACTTCTAGATATTAAAAAATTGGATAAGAAAAAATAATTAATAAGCTAATCCAACTCTTGTTTGAAGAAAATCATCTTCATTAATTGGATCTTTTCCTAGGCCAAAATACCTTGCGTCATACCAACCATTATTACCTCTAGCCCTGATTTTAATTCCAGAAATTTCCATAACTATCGGGTGTTGATTTGCTCCTCTTAATTTTTCTTTTGTTATTAATAATTTATCTTTTGGAATTCCTTTCATTAAAGTTACATGAGGGATATATCTATAATTATTTTGTTTATCCAAATCAACTGGTTTTATTAATTCGTAGATTTCATAATGTAAATTTTCAACGCTTTCTCTTTGTTTTTTGTCAGTTGATGTTAAATAAATTAATCCTCTACCTTTTTGCATAAAATGTGAAACTTCATCCAATTTAAAATAAAATGGATCCTGAGTTTTTAACCAATTTTCTAAATCTAATCGTACATTTCTATCAGAACAATAAAAACTTTCACTAATAGTAAGGTGGAATTTGTCAGATAAGCAATATTGATCAACTTCTGTATTTCTTTTAATAACTTTATTCAAGTAGTTGGAATCTTCCCTTTGCAATGGAATTTCAATTGAATATAATCTTTCACTCATGATTATTTTTATAATCATTAGTGAAAATAAATTCTAGTAATATCTTTTAATAATTTTTTAATATATTATTAAAATATTCGACCAAAAACCAAATTATTTTTCCCACTTTTCTAATTCTATTTCTCTAAAATCTTTTTGATAAGTTTTTTGATATCCCAAATTACCCAATATGTTTTGGTGATCAATTCCATGAATTATTTCACCATAAGGTATTACCCAAATTTCTTTTTCTGTCGGAATTTCTGTTTTAATATCCTTAATTTCAATTTTTGGATTATAAAATTTAATTGGGTCGCCAAAAGACGAAATCATATAAACTTTCTCATCTAAAACATTTGCCACACTTTTCCAATCTTCACGATAATAAACAGGATTTAAAAGATAAATTAAACCAAAAATTAAAAACCCTCCGCCTATCAATATTTTTTGCCATTTTTTTTGACAATTTAAAGCTAAAACTAAACACATAATTGGCACTAAATACAAAAATCGAAAATATTGCAAAAGTGGTGATTTTATCGAAAATAAAATTGCCAAGATAATTGGTATTATCAAAAAAAATTTTAACCAATTACCTTCTTTTTTATTTTTTAAAACAATTCCCAAAATTATCAAACTCCAACCTCCACCAATCAGATAATATAAATTTTTTGGATAAAAACTAATCCTTCCAATTCCAAATTTTAATGGAATTAATAATAAATTTTTTAAATTTACTTTTCCCAAAACCAAAGCCCAATTGGCCACTTCTGTTAACATTATTTTTGAATTTTCAATTTGGGTCCAGAGTAGGGGAGCTAAGGCGATTATTGCCAATCCAGTTCCAATATTAGTCAGCAAAAATAATTTCCATTCTTTTTTAATTAAAAAATAAAAACCAAAGCTGGCTATCAAAAAAATTGATCCGTAAAAAGTTCCAAACGATAGTATCATCATCAAATTAAAAATAACCAAATCTTTAATATTCACCCTGAGCTTTGACGAATGGGTTTTATTTTTTATTTTCACCCACAAATAAAACCCGATCATTAGCCACATTGTTGCCATCGAATACATTCTTAGCTCTTGTGAATAATAAATAAACAATGGGTTTATAGCCAAAAACAATGCTGCCAAAATTCCTGTTTTTTTATTTTTAATTTTTTTGCCAATTAAATAAACAAAATAAATTGAAATTAAAGAAAATAATACCGAACTTAATCTTAAAATTACAGGATTGCTTCCAAATAATTTTGTCCACAAATCTAAAAACCAATAATAAAGTGGCGGGTGAAAATCTCCAGTTGAAAAATTTTTTACAATTCCTTCAATCGGCATTTTGGCTACATTTGCCGAAATCGCCTCATCCAACCATAACGATTGGTTAATTCCGATTAATCTTAATCCTAAAGCCAGAATTAAAACAACGATTATTTCCATTAGAAATTAATTATTCCCAAGGCCAACAATCCGCTTGCTATTAAATAAATTCCTACTATTACTGATAAAAGTTTTGGGTTAATTAAAACTAAAACTCCACAGATAACTGACAAAATTGGACTTAAATTATTTATCATCATAAACAAATTATAATTCATTTTTTTTATTTTTTTAGTTTAAAATTAATTAATGAAACGAGTTATTTGTATTACCGGTGGTGCTGGCAGTTTGGGTCGTGAATTAGCTGCCTTTTTTTCTCGTGAGGCTCAAGTAATTATTTTCGATAATAACGCAGAAATTGTAAAAACTGTTGCCGACAAGTTTGATTGTGATTTTCAAGTTTGTGATGTTTCTGACTATAAATCAGTTTTAAGTTCTATTAAAAAAGTTTTTAAAAAATATCATCGTATCGATTGTTTTATTAATTGCGCTGGTATCTTTATTGATGGTGAAATTGAATCAAATAAATCTGATTTAATCAGAAAAGTTTTTGAGGTAAACAGTTTAGGACCAATTTTTACTACTAAAGCCTTAGTCCCCATTTTAAAGAAACAAAAATCTGGAACCATTATTAATATTAATTCCACTGCTGGCCTTCACCCAAAACCTTTTAATTCTGTTTATCATGCTTCCAAATGGGGATTAACCGGTTTTTCCCAATCAGTCCAAAAAGAATTAGCCATCTTTGGCATCAAAATTGTTGACATCCACCCCGGAGATTTAAAAAATAAATTCAATGGTCCTAATTATGATATTTCTCGTGCTCTCGAACCTTATCAAGTTGTTAAAGCCATAGATTTCATTTTATCTCTCGACCCCAACACCATAATTCCCGAATTGACCATCAAACACATCTAGTCTATACTGAATTATTACCCGAATATTACCCAAACAGGTCTTATTCATAAATCATAAATCTTATTTCATAAATCAAAATTAAATGTTATCTCAACCATTAGCCTCATTACTTCGTCCTAAAAATTTATCCGATTTTGTCGGTCAAACTCATTTAGTTGGTCAAGGCAAACCCCTTCGATTAGCCATTGAAAACCATCAAATTTTTTCCATGATTTTTTGGGGTCCCCCAGGTGTTGGCAAAACCACTTTAGCTCGAATATTAGCCAGTGAAGCTCAAGCCGATATCCATGAATTATCTGCTGTTTCTGCCAGTAAAGATGATATTAAAAAAATTATCGCCGGTTCCCGACCCATGGAAAAAACTGTTCTTTTTCTTGATGAAATTCATCGTTTTAACAAAGCCCAGCAAGATTTTTTATTACCTTCTGTTGAAAGCGGTCTTTTAACTTTAATTGGTGCCACCACCGAAAACCCCAGTTTTGAAGTAATTTCTCCTCTTCTTTCTCGTTGTCGAGTTTTCACACTCAAAGAATTATCAGATGATGATATTGGTGAAATTATTAATCGCGCCACTAAAAAAATCGAAACTAAAATAAATAAAGAAGCCAAAGAATGGCTAATTCGCATGGCCAATGGTGACGCTCGTCAATGTCTCACTATGATCGATAATTCTTTTACCCTTTATGGCAATCTAAAACTTGAAAGTTTAAAACAATCTCTTCAAAATTCTTTCCTTCGTTTCGACAAAAAAGGGGAGGAACACTACAACACAATCTCCGCATTTATTAAAAGTATGAGAGCTTCAAATGTTGATGCTGCTCTTTACTATTTGGCTCGAATGATTACTTCCGGTGAAGATCCAAAGTTTATTGCTCGTCGAATGGTAGTTTTTGCCAGTGAAGATATCGGAATTGCCAATTCCAGCGCCTTAATGCTTGCTAATGAAGTTTTTAGAAGTGTTGAAATTTTAGGCCTTCCAGAGTGTCGCGAAACTCTAGCCCATGGCGTAGTTTATTTAGCAAAGTCACCCAAAAATCGCTCTGCTTATGACGCCTACATGTCTGCCCTTAAAGATGTTGAAGTCTTTGGTAACCTTCCAATACCGCTTAATCTCCGCAACCCTGAAACAAATTTAATGAAAGAATTGGGTTATGGAGCGGGCTATGACAAGTACACCAAGGAAGATTTATTACCAGATAAATTAAAAGGTAAAAAATATTTTGTTAAATAGGTCGAAATTTGAAGTGTAACGCCAAATTTTGCCTATTTAACAAACTCCGATTTATCGGAGTAATTGTTTTAATTTTATAATTATTCAAATCAATATTTAAAAATAAATTTATGTATATTGTCTACATTATTCAATGCGCTGACAGCACTCTTTATACCGGCATTACCACTGATTTGGAAAGACGAATTAAAGAACATAATAATTCTAAATTAGGGGCTAAATACACTAAAATTCGACGTCCTGTAAAATTAGTTTATTCCCAAGAATTTGAAAATAGATCTGAAGCTTCAAAAGAAGAATCTCGAATTAAAAAATTATCTCGTCAGCAAAAAATTAAGCTATTTTTCAGTTAGATTGTATTCTTATAAAAAAGTTATATAATGAATTATTATTAAACTGCCCAGTTTATTTTTTATATAAAAATATGATTAAGCTAGGCGCTGTTAAAAAACTGTTGCTGTTTTTGCCAATCTTTCCCTCCTTTTAAATTCCTTTATTCCTTTTCTTTTAGCCATCCCAGCTTACGCCGAGGAACCGATTCCCAGTCCCACTCCGACCCCAGAACAAATCGTTCAAGAAGTAACTCCGGAACCAACTGTTACTATCGAGCCAACAATTACCCCTATAATTACTGTAGCTCCAGAAGCAACTGTCACTCCAGAAATCACCACTGTTCCCACCGAAACAATTATTCCCACACCAGAAAATACTCCAACTGAAACTCCCATTATTACTGAAACTCCAACTGTTACTGAAAACCCAACTGTTACAGTAACCCCATCTATTACCGAAACTCCCACAGAGGTTCCAGTTTTAGATACAACCGTCGAAGAACCAATTTCTGTTTTTGAAAAAGTTTGTTTAACTAACGAATCAATAATTGATTCAGTTGCTACTGATTGGAATTTTAACCCTAACACTGGCATTT
>CAYSME010000014.1:0-10963 GCA_964432085.1 uncultured Gammaproteobacteria bacterium
TGGATCCTTTAAAATGGTTTTTTATAAAAAATTGGATTAAATATAAAAACTGGCTAATAAGACGAAGATGGAAATATTTAATATCAATTTTGGTTTTCATTTTGATTTTGGTACCAGTGTTTTTATTTAATGAAAGCAGTCAGGTGTTGACTAGATTACGACAAGAAAATGTTTTTTATAGATATTATCCATTCACTCCAAAAGAATTGATTAAAGAGGGGAAAAATGTGTGGTTAAATTCGGCTAACAATCCAATTTATTATTTTTTAGGAATAATGAGTGGACATATGCTGTCTTATTTTTCGCCAATAAACTTGGGTGGTAGAATTTATCATTGGGTAAAAGGATCAGTCCAATATATTCCCGGATTCAGTGTGATTGGGTGGATAGAAACGATCATTTTTATTTTTGGATTAGTATGGCTGATTAAAAAGATAAAAAATAATTTTAAATACCGTTTTTTAGTTTATTGGATTTTGGCATCAGCAGCACCAGCAGCATTGACGTGGAATTGGTTTCATCCACTTAGGTCAATGAATCTATATCCGGCAATAGAATTAGTTATTGTTTTGGGTTTTGTATTTTTAATAAAAATTATTAATAAAAAGATGTCGGGTTTAATGGCTAAATTTGTTTATATTGGAATGGTGGTTTTATTTGCCTTTTCAATTTTGTTTACCATTCTTAATGAATATGTTTATTCAGTGGCAATTAATCATGGTGAATATCAACCAGGTGGGTTTAAGGAAGGGGTGCCAATTTTAGCAAAAATACAAGATAAATATGATCAAATAATAATAGATAGCCCTCACGCCCAAAGTTATATATTCTTTTTGTTTTATCAACAATTTGATCCAAAAATTGTCCAAAGTTATGCTGATAAAAGACCTAAACCAGGAATAGAGGGTAATTTAAATTTTGATTTTTATAAATATAAGTTTACCAAATATAATTGGTCGGAACAAAAAAATGAATCAAAAATATTGATATGGACAACATCAGAGGTTAAAGAGGATGAAATAAAGAGGACACCAAATACTAATGTTATTTGGATAGGCAACGCAGTAAGTGATAAAGTGACAGCTATTATTACTAAAGAATAAGAATTATAAAAATATTTAAAACGACCAATAATCCACTGTATTTAATTATTTCTAAAAAACTTCTTTGCTTGATCTGATTAAATTGATAATCGATATTTTTTTGAAGAGAAATTTTAAAGGAGGGATAAGAATAAGTTGTTTTTAAATTAATAGAATTATCTTGTCTGTTACCATAAACATAGAGAGAATCCATTTTTTGGTTGTCTGTTGAAATTTTAATAAAAAATTTATCCCCTTTTTGAGAATGGAGGTAAGGAAATTCAAAATTTGTCCAACTAGGATCACCAATACTAATACCTGAAGTTTCTAGGGTTTGAAGAGTAGTGTGGTCTTGGTTTTGTAATTCTATTTTAATTTTACTTTGGTTATTTAGCTGTGGGTTTTTTAATTGAACGGAAATTGACCGAAGATTATTTTGGTCACTAATAAATTCTTGATTAAAACTGTTTTTTTGATCTAATGGTAAAATTTCATTATAAGAAGTTTTAGAAATACCTGGTCTTTCACGAATAAAAACTGACGGTAATACAAAAAATAAAAATATATAAATTATTATTTCACTAAATATTAAAATGGTAATTTTACTTATTTTTGACATAAAAAATGGATCCAGTAATTCCAATCAATAGTAATAAATTATGAATAAATTTTTGAATTGAAACTGGGTTTAAAGAAGTTCTTAATTTAATTAATTGATAAGGAGAAGTTTGATTAATAAAATTTGGATCTATTGGAATTAGATGGCCCCAAGTTAAATAATTATCGTTAAATAAAAGAATATATGCAAAAATAAGTGCAAAGAAAACAATAAAGAAAATTTTATTTTTAATCTTGGATTCTATAAATAAAATTATAATAAAAGGGAAAAACCACATAATCCATTGTGGGTGAAATTTAACCAAACCTATAAATATAAAAAATGTTTGTAAAACAGCAATTTCAAATTTAAATTTTGATTTTGAAAAACAATAAAAAATAAGTATGGCTATGAATAGTATTGGAAAAACAGGAAAGTTTAATATCCTATATTCCAAAATTTTTTGAGTTAAACCTGATCCAATAAAAGAGTTATAAAAACTTTTTTGACCTAAAAATGGAATAACACTTAATATTAATGGCACCATTGAAAAAACGGCATATTTGATGTTTTTAAATATTTTTTTAGGATAATAAAAAAATAAAAATGGTAAAAACATGACTGGATATATTTTGAGAGCAATAGCTAAACCAATGCTTAAATACGACCAAAATTGTTTTTGATTTTTCATTAGATAAAAAGCAAGTATGGTTAAAAAAGTAGGGATAATATCAAAATTACCGAGAATATAGATAAGATAAATGGAAATCGGATTTAAAAACCAAAAATATAAAACCTTTTTATTTTGATAGAGTTTGTAAAGAATTAGTCCGGTTAGTAGGTCAAAAATAAGATAAGGAATTTTTAGAACAAACATGAAAAATATCATGTTTGGATAACTGTTTTGATTTATTCCCCAATCATTTAGCCAAAGATATAAATCATTTGGATATAGAGGCGATAGAATAAAATCTACAGAACCGAAAAAATAATAGGTAAAAGGTAGATAGACAAAAATATTAGGGTAGGCTAAATTAGTTTTGTTTTTATCGACAAAATCGTAAATATTAAAAACCCGATGAGATAAAAATTGGGCATGAAATAATTGACTTTTAATATCCGGATGATAAAAACACGGCATTATTAAAACTCTGATTAAGACGGCTATCAAAATAAGTTTTTTGTATTTCGAAAACACTGATTAATTTTACATCAAAAATGTTAGACTTGACTATGTTGAGGAAAAATTTTTGGTTAATAGCAATATTGATATTAGCTATCTTTTTAAGATTCTTTAGACTTGATTATTTGGAGCTTTTCGGGGATGAAGTTGATGCTGGATATCAAGCTTATTCATTAATGGAGACAGGTAGAGATTATAAAGGACATTTTTTGCCAGCATATGCTCAAAGTTTTTCGGAATGGAGAGCTCCGATGATGATGTATTCTATGATTCCATTTGTCAAAATTTTTGGATTAAATGAATGGGGTATTAGATGTTATAGTGCATTTTTTGGAATAATTAGTATTTTGGGATTTTATTTTTTGGTAATTAAGTTAGGTGTTAAAAAACGGATTGCATTAATAACTACTTTTTTGATTGGGATAACCCCATGGCATATACAATATAGCCGAGCAGGATTTGAAATTACCTTAATGGTTAGTTTTATTATCTGGGGATTATATTTTTTGATTGACTATCTACAAAAAAATAATTTTTATAAATTATTATTGGCGGCAATTTTATTATCGCTAAGTTTTTATACATATAACACGGCAAATATTTATGTGCCTTTGTTTATTTTGATTATTTTGGGATGTAGAAAATTAATTAATAAAGAAAAAATAATTAAGCCAGCTTTTAAGCTTTTATTGATAATGTTTGTGTTTAGTCTGCCAATTTTATATCAAATATTTTTGGGCCAGGCAGCAGATAGATTTAAAAAGTTTTCGATTTTTAATAATGGAAATTTAACCTCTGAAATTAATGAATATCGTACTCAACTGAATAATTCAGCTACATCTAGGGTGTTTTATAATCGATTTTTATATTCCGGTAAAAAAATAATGGCTAATTATTTTAATGCTTTTAGCTCGGATTTCTTATTTGGAACAGGAGATGTAACTTTTAGACATTCACTGCATAAGGTGGGTAATTTATTTTGGATTTATGGATTATTGGTAATAATTGGACTAATAAAATTTGTTTTGACTAAAAATAAAAAATTTTGGGATTGGTTTATGTTGGGTTTTTTAATTATCTCCCCTATTCCATCTAGTTTGACAATAGACGGCTATAACCATGCTACCAGATTATTTTTAATGATTTTTCCTTTGTGTTATTTTGCGGCGATTGGATTAAATTGGTTATTTGAATATAAAAAATGGGTTGGACTTTTGGTGACATTAATAATATTCTTTGAATTTATATATTTCCAGTATTATTATTGGAACTCATACAAACAAGATTCTTGGCGCTGGTGGCATTATGGATATAAAAATATAATCCAATTATCGGCTAAATATTATGATAAATATGAAAAAGTGTATTTTGAAAATGCCTACGAGCCGGTTTATCCCCGGTTTTTGTTTTGGAATAAAATAGATCCAAAAACAGTTTTTAAAGTTGATGATAATCCAGTTGAAAATATAGTAGGAAATTACTCTGGTTTTTGTTATGAAAAATATTGTTTCTTGAATATGGGAAGTTTAATTGATTCGGGTAAATTAGAAAAAAATGTTTTATACATGATTTCTCAATCAATTAACATTGGTGGAGATTGGGATTGGAGCAAAAATGCACCAGGCGGGATAAGAGTTTTAGAAACAGTGAAAAACCCACTGGGAGAACCACTGTTTTATTTGATTGCCAGAAACGATTAATCCTTAACTTGAAGGTAGTAGTATTTTAAATTCAAATTTAAATTTCTCATACCAGAAATTTCGCTTCGATTGGTTAATAAAATCGATCCACTAGGCGGAATTAAATCTTCATGGATATATTGGGGTTGATCAAAATAAATTGATTCAAAAAAATTATTAGATGCGTTTTGGGCAATGTAAGGACTTAAATTTAATTTGACAGACTGCTCTTTTAGGACTTTATAAGAAAGATAATATTTTAAATCTCCAGTAAAATTTTGAGTTAATTTGGCATAATCATGCCAGTAATAATTAATGAAATCAAAATAGTTGGCAATAAAAGCAATAATTAAAAATAAACCAATAAAAATTTTATATTTTTGGCCAATTTTCATTAATTGTTGGAACCCATAGACACAGATTATTGAATAGAAAGGAATAAGACACATGAGCCGACTGGCACGATGAACGGAATTAACCATACCGTAAAGAACGGGTGTGGTAAAAAATATTATTAATATAAATCGAGAAAATTTACTTTCCTTGATTGATTTATAGATTCCTGCCAAGAAAAGAGGCATAGAAGCAAGGAGGAAAAATCCATGATAACCGGTGGAGTGGAACAAAAGATCATCCCCTTTTATAAAAAGAAATGTGGGATCATAACTAGAAAAATATGGATAAAGGAAGTTGTAAAGATTACCAAAACTTGGATTGGATCCACCGAAAATTGATCCAGGATAAAAGTGATTAAGGATTGGAGAAATCAAAAAAAACGGAAGTGAAAAAAAACTGAAAATAAAATATTGGCGAAAATTTTTTAAAATCGGTTTTTTAAAAATATAAATTAAAGAAAGGCCATACCAAACCGGGAAAACAGCTCTCATACCTTTGTAGGTGTAGTAGTTTATACCAAGAGCTAAAGCTGAAATTATTAAATAACGAATTTTTTTGTTTTTTTGATAGAGTACAAGACCATAAATCCAAATAATAGCAAAAGGAATAGTCATAATATTGTCTAGGCCCATGTGGCTTTGGATCATTATTAATGGAGTGGTTAAAAAAACAATAACCATTAAAAGTGAATATTTGGTATCGAAAATTTTTTGTGAAAATTTAAAGAGAAGTAATGAGGAAATTAAGGTTATTAAAACAGAACTGAATCTTAGTAAAAAAACAGATGGAGTAAAAATTTTAAAAAGTAAAACTAAATAATACTGAGTGATTGGCTGTTTCCAGTCAGTACCTCCATTGGATAAAACAAAAAATGGCATAAAACGACCATTTTCGTCGTGTCCGGTTCGGGATAATAAACTGGCATTATAACCAAGAGCTGTTTCGTCGGCAGTTAAACCCATAGGAACTTCCAAGATTCTATAAGAGAAAAATAAACATATAGCAATTGAAGCTAAAAGAAAAATGACTATTTTTTTTATTAAGTTTTTTTTATTTTTGAACATAGTTTTTGTATCTTTTGCCCTGACCATATAATAGAATTTATCAAATAATGATTAAATAAGCCATGATATTTTTTGCTGCCGGGTATGAGACGACGCCATTGATTTTGAGGATCGGCTAGTTTTGCACCACTGGCACCATGTCGATGAATGATTTGACATTGAGGGAAATAATAAACGTCTTTGCCTAATTTATTGGTTTTACGACATAAATCCATATCTTCAAAATAGAAAAAATATTTTTCATTCCAACCGCCTATTGATTTAAAAAAACTTTTTCGAGTCAGAATACAACCACCGGAAACTGCCCAAACTTTAACTGGATTTTCACTTTTTGGGATATATTTAGAATAAGAATCTTTTTTGTTTAGATAAAATTCTTTAAACGCATTTAGAGCCGACTGTTTTGGAAAAACTGAAGCTTGAGGAGTTAAATCGGGGTATAAAAATTTAGGGCCAATAAGACCAATATTATTTTTATCTTTAAAAAAAGATAATAATTTATTTAGAGAATCATCTATGAGCTCAATATCGGAATTCATAAAAAGAATATACTCGTTACTGGCTTGTTTAAATCCAATATTGTTAGCTTTTGAAAAACCAAGATTGGCATGATTTTCAACTATTTTGACATTTTTTTCTTTGGATAGAATTTTGACTGTATCATCTTGAGAGCCATTATCAACAACGATTATTTCCGGGTTATCTAAAAATTTATTAATAGTCTGAACACATTTTTGAGTGATTTTGGCGGTGTTCCAGGTAACAATAATGATACTTAATGATGACATTTATTTTTAATAAACAAATAGATACTTAATATTACCATTCCGAATAAACTTCCTAAAGAAATTTTAACGGCTAAAGCAAAATCATCCGGCCAAAATGTCATTTTTATTTGATGGTTACCTAGTGGAACAATTACACCCCTTAGAGCGCCATTAACCTCATATAATTTCTCTTCAGAACCATCTATATAAATGTGCCAACCCGGATGGTAAGTGTCGGATAGAACCAAAAATCCATCTTTTTGATTTGTTGTTTCTAAAGATAAAGAATTATTTTGATAAGATTTAATTTCTACTGTCCCAACTGACCAATTATTGGGAATATGATCCTGAGTTAAAACTACAGTATCGTTTAAAGGGTTGAAGTTTTTATCATCAATTATTTTGGCAACTTCTGTGTGATCTTTGGCAGAAATTGTATTTTTAACGAAATAGGCCCTTTCTAAAAAATTTTTATTTTCGTAAATTACCGTTGATTTATCAATAAAAGCTATTTCTAAATCTTTATTATTTTTTAAGATTTCAGTTGAAGGTTTTTGATCTTTATTAACAGAAAGCAGATATTTAACATTAAGAGATTTAAGAAAATTAAAATCCGGAGTATAAAGTTCTACATATCTATTGACACCATCATAATATTTATTATTATTAACCCTATTCATAAACCTTGAATAATTTTCCAAAACTAAAGGATCATAACCCTCAACAGAAGATAATTTGTAGTGCATCCAGGTATTGGGGGTTAAAATTTCACGATTTAGTCTTCCTATGCGAAAAATTCCCTTTTGTTCTTGTAAAAAGGTAATAGCTGGGGTAACAGGAAAAATAAAAGAACTATCAACAAAAGGATTAAATTTCCAAAAATAATGACTGAAATCTAAAAAGAATAATAATAAAAATATTGGTAGATAAATTTTTTTAAGAAATGAAAATCGGAATAAAATTATCGGTATTAATAATAAAGTAAGAGGAATAATGGAATTTCGTAAACTTACAGTAAAATTCTGTGGAGTATCGTTAATTTTTAAATTTATTAGACTAAGAATGATTATAAATATAAAAATAAAACAGAATATTTTAATATGACGTTGGTACTTTTTATCTTTTAATAAGGAAAGGGCACTACTAGATAATATGGCGACACTTAAACTGGTAATAAATAACATTCTACTGGCTGAAGAAAAGGTCAAAAATGGCAGATTTTGACGATAAATTAATTGAGTTAAAGGAGAATCTAAAATTAAAAGCAAACTTAAAAACAAAGTTATTAACCAAAAAATATTTTTTTTCTTTCTAAAAGATTTAAAAAATAAAGGCAATATTAAAGGTAAAGTTAAGCTTCCAAGAAATGGAGAATTTTCATAATACATGAAAGCACCTCGATAATTATAAGTGGTAGGGTTTCCAAAAAAATCAGCAGCAAATAAACGGATAAAATTAGAAATAGGTATTAGTCCATAATTGTAAGCTTTAGAATATACTTCTGATGATCTGACAGAAAGATGTGTTTGAGAAAATACAGGTAAAAGAATAATTAACGAAATTCCAATAGATAAAATAATATATAGACAAATCGGAATTATATTTTTAAATGAAATTGAGTGATTTTTTATATTGAATAATAAATAAAATCCGATTAGAATACTGCCATATAAAGCAATCTGGTAATTACCGGCAAAATATAAAGATACTAAACAAAAACTCATCATGATTAACGGAAAAATACGCTTACGATCAATATAAAGGTTTATAAAAAATAAAGCCCATGGTATGGTGGCAATTGCACCGACGCCGCCGCCAAATTCTGCCCAAGTGGTCATTAAACCAGATAACATAAAAATTAATGATGAAATAATTCTGATATAAAGATTTGAGATATGTTTTTTTAAAAAAAACAACATCCCAAAGCCAGCTGTTAAGGTTTGAATTATTATAAATATTCCCCAAGAGAAATATTTAGGCAAAAAAAGAACGATATTGCCTGGAAAAAAAACAGAAGAACAATAATCGGCTAAAAATGGACTACCGGAAAATGAAAAAATATTCCAAAGTGGTAATTGTTTTGATTTAAAAATATCAACCATTAGATATTTAAAAGGAATTCCAATGGAAAATAAATCGGAAAGTTCTGGATTTTTGACAGGAACTCCAGTGATAGTTCCCCATTTATAATCTAACCATGGATAATAAGCACCAACTAAAAGATCACCAGAGAAAGGAATTTTTTTTTGGAAGAAAAATGGATAATAAATTATCACTACCAATATGAGTAGAAATAAAAACGGAAAAATACGACGTAAAAACTTCATTTTTTAAATAAAGCAAAAAGTTCTTGATCGGTTAGTTTTGGGAAAATAATTGGTGGAGGACATTTATCGGTTTGTTTCTTAGCGGCACGAATAATTTTTATATAATTTGGACCAGTTAAAACCCGTCCGACCATACCAATTTTATTGGAAAAAACTAATTTAGGATCAGTAAAATTACGCCAAACATTAAGTAAACGGTTTCTTTCTTTGACATAATTCAAAAGACTTTTAGAAAACTTGGAAATAGTAGATTCGTGACGATGTTCAACCACACATTTTGGCTCCCATAAGAGCGTATAACCTGATTTCCAAGCACGAAGACCAAGATCAAGATCTTCACAATAAAAAGGCTCGTAAACCTTGTCAAAACCACCTAATTTTTCAAAAATATTTTTTTTAACAATAGAACTACCACCGGATAACCAGGCGGTAATATGGGTCTTTTTAACATCTTTACCTGGCTCATGCTGAAGATAACCATTTTTCCAAAAAATCCTGGCCCAATTTTCATGACCTTCTTCGGCAAACCCAACTCCTAAAACATTAGGGTCGGAAAAATGAATAAGAGAATTTTTGATGTAATCTTTATGAGGATAAACATCACTGTTTAACATGACTACATAATCACCTTGACTTTTAGAAATGGCCTTATTGGAATTTTTACCAAAGCCCAGATTTTTTTTATTGGCAATTATTTTTAATTTCGAATATTTTTTTTGTAATTCTTTTAAATATTCGACGCTTTTATCAGAAGAATAATCATCGGCAACTATAATTTCTTGAGCTTCTGGGCTCATTTTGATTACCTGTTCCAGATTTTTTTTGAGCAAATCAATACCATTTAAATTAGTGACAATAACTGATATTTTTTTCATATTATTTTTTGATTAAATTAAGTAAATCCTTTTCAAAATTATCTTTAGAAAATTTTTGACATTTAATCATAGCTTTTTGAGACATTTTTTTAAGATCGGTTGATGATTCGATTAAACTTTTGGTTTTGAAAACTAATTCATCAATTGAAGTCCACAAATAACCATCTATTCCATCAGAAATAATTTCAGGAATGCCACCTTTAGCGATGACAACTGGAACTAATCCAGAGGCCATGGCCTCAACAACAGTCATGCCAAAATGTTCGGTATTTTCAGGATGAAGATTTTCATCAACATTAAACCCAGCAGCATGCCAATAAATTTTAGCATTGGAATAAATTTCTTTTAGTTCATTAAAATTAGGATTGATTATAAATTCGACCGAAAGACCAGAGGCTTTTTCTTTTAAATATTTTAGGTAAGAATTTTGATTAGGGTTAGTAAGACTTCCTCCAGCCAAAACCAGTTTCCAGTTTCCTATTTTTTCTTCAGATAATTTCTTGAAAGCTTCAATTAACACATCCTGTTTTTTAGCATTTAAGATGTTGTCAAAGCGGCCAACTGAAAGAATAATATTTTCTTTTTTGGTGGATATTTCAAATTTTTCAACATCAACCGGAGGATAAATTACATTAATTTTGGAAGGAATAGTATCTTGATAAAACTGAGAAGTGAATTTGGAATTACAAACTATTTTCGAAAACAATAATAATTTTGATTTATTGATAAATTTGTTGATAATTTTTTGATTATCAACAAATGGAACTTGAATATGAAGAATGTTTTGCTTGGCAAAAATAATGGGAATACTGCCATCGCCTAAATAAAATAAAACATCATATTTATTAGTTGTTTTGATTTTATTAATAAAATCGATCACTTTTTGATGGATTTTTAAAGGACCAAGGGAACGATTAATAAATTTTGACAAATTCTGTTCTTCTTCCAAGAAATCTATTTGTTTGGGTTTTATTTTAAAAACGTCTTTAACT
>CAYSME010000014.1:10973-15436 GCA_964432085.1 uncultured Gammaproteobacteria bacterium
CTAAATTTAATCCATTTAAATCTAAAGAGAATCTGTCTGTGGCTTTTTTAATTAAACTTTGATCACCAGACCAAAATAAGTCAACCTTATATCCATGTTGGAGTAAAATTTCAGCGACAGTTAAGCAATACCTTTCGCCACCTCCTAAAGTGTCTAAATAGGGATCATAAATTGCTGCTCTTTTTACCATCAAATTTATAATAACATTAAATTTGCCTGTTTTGTTTTTGTTGAATTTCCCAAAGACGGGCATAAATTAAAAAAGTGTCGAAAGTTTCAAATAAAACCGAAATCCAACCAACGGTTCCATCTTTCCACATTTTTTGAATAATTAGTCTTTCCCAAATTTTGGTAAACATCATTCTAATAAAACGCCACCAAACAACAGGTGGATGGTTGTTTTGAAAAAGAGCTTTGGCTTCCATGTCGGTCCAGACTAAAGTTTTATTAACCATAGAATTTAAATCTCGATGAGTGTAGTGAAGAAGATCGGATTTTAAGTGTTCTAGGGGTCCATCAATGATTGGTTCTTCATGAAGAATACCTTTATAGCCTTTAAAATAATTTTTATTATAGAGGCGTTTAACATAATCTGGATAGGAGCCACCATATCGGACTCGATGACCTAAATAATAATTGGCTCGAGGAATGGCATAATGAGAAATCGGATTGTTTTTAATATTTATTTTTTTAATTATTTCTTCTTTTAATTTTGAAGTGATTCTTTCATCAGCGTCAATGTATAAAATCCAATCTTTGGTGACATTTTTAAAACCTAAATTTCTCCATTTGGAAAAGTTTTTATTGTATTCATCGATAGTTTTAATGATTTTAATTGAAGGAATAGTTTTTTTAGCAAGATTAACCGTGTTATCACTAGAATTAGCCGCAACTAAAATAATTTCTTCAACCCAACTACATGATTTAAGACAATCAACAATCATCTGTTCTTCGTTGCCAGCCAGAATAATAATAGAAAGATTTTTAGTTTTCATTGCCAACTTCCCTTGTTCAATTTATGACGATAAGCATCGAAAACTGCCTGACGCATCCATTTATTATTTTTGGTTAAAAACTTGAGAGATTCGCGAAAGATGGCAAATTTAGTTCGAAATTTAGCGTATTTATTGGCAAAATAAATTCTATTTCGGGTGATAAAATAGTTTTGCAAATGCCCCGGCCCACTGGTAGAACCAGAGTTGACATGCCAAATAATTGATTTAGGAATGCAGGCCATTTTAAAACCGGCGAGTTTAGCTCGATGACAAAAATCAACATCTTCCATATACATAAAATAGTTTTCATCAAAACCACCTATTTTTTCAAAAACTTGACGACTGGCCATTAGACAACATCCACTGATAAAATCAATATTATCAATAATTTTATTAAATTGGCCGTTATCGACTTCATCAATACTGATATTGCTGCCATAGATATTATTCCAATCCATTTGACCACCCATTGACCAAATAACTTTACCTAGATCTTTTTTTTGATAATGGTCTTTATGATATTCATAACCTGGAGCAAAATAAATTTTTGGTCCGACAACATCATATTTTTTTGATTCTTTTAACAGTTCCTCGATAAAATTTGAATCGACTAAAACATCATTGTTTATGATAACTAAAAAATCAAAATCTTTTTTAAGAGCATAGTTAATACCAAAATTATTTCCACCAGCATAACCAAAATTACCTTTAGTATCAATAATTTTTATTAATTTATTATTTTTGTATTCTTGATTAAAAATTTTAAGGGAATCATCTGGAGAACCGTTGTCTATTAAAATAATCTGATACTCAAAGGAGGTGTGTTTTATCTTTAATAGAGAAGTAATAGTTTCAATTGTAAGTTTGGGTTGTTTCCAATTTAAGACAATAATAGCTATTTTGGTCATAAAACTAAAAGTTTTTAGTTAGATAACTTAAAGTCAAACGAATTTTAAGTAAAAACCTCTTAAAAAAATTGGTGGAATATTCCTTTCTAAAATATTTATTAAACCAAAAATCATATTCAAAAGTTGTTTCTTGGCTAGCGGAGACAAAAGACTCTTTGGTAATAGATTTTTCCTGGCAACCTTGTTTTTCCCAAAGCCGGATATAGACCAATCCTATGGCAAACGCCTGTAATAGGGAAAAAACCAGACCATGGAAACCATCTTTATAACCTTCGGCAAAGAAAAAACGACTGTTAAATTCTTGAATTGGCTTTAATAAAAAATCACTGGTTTTTAATTTGTAATTTTGATTAAATAATTCATCGGCTTGAATTCCACTATAACGAACAGCCCGAGTAACAAATTGGCTAACACTGGTGTAGTTATTGTGTTGAATAGCCATCTTTTCGGAATCTAAAAGAGTGAGACCGTTACCTTTGGTAACTGGTTGACTATGTATTTCTTTTTTCCAAGTAACAGCCCCTTTTTTAAAAAAACGGATTAAATAATCAGGCCAACTGTTGGAATGACGAATCCATTTACCAAAAATAATATTTTTACGAGGGATTTTAACAAAATCAACGTCGGTTCTTTTAGTTATAGAGAGCAATTCTTTTTTGAGAGTTTTATTTAAAAATTCGTCAGGGTCTAGAAGTAATATCCATTTACCAGTGGCCTTAGAGAGAGCAAAATTTCTGGCAGGTTCAACAAATTTCATAGGACGATAGGAAAAAACCTGAGCGCCGGCTTTTTTTGCAATATCTTGACTGCCGTCGGTGGAATTCATATCGACAACAATTATTTCATCGGCCAGGTTTTTTATGGAACGAAGGCATTTAGTTAAAGCTTCGGCTTCATTTCGAACGTTAATTACAGCTGAAATGTTGGGTTTGTTCATAATTGAATGTTATATTTTATCATTTTTGGACTTTGTAAATCCTTACATGACCATTATTAAATATTTCGTCTATTTGTAGGTCAAAAATGTTTATGGAAAAATTTTGGTCACCAACTAGATAGATATAGTTTATATTATTATTAATAAGAAAACCGCGAGCAAAAAATTTATCATCGGTGGCATAGAATTTTTGTTCATCAATTAGACGAGACTGCCAATTATAACCAGTAATATTTAGATTCATTTCATCTTCTAAAAAAACATTTTTCTGACTGAAAGCAGAAACATAGGCATTGGTCTCATAAAGATATAAAGGAATTGGAGCAATCATAGTTTTTTTCTTATAAGCATCATAGGGATAAGTTAAAACGATACCATCTGTTTGGGTTTTGAGAAATTTAAGAGCTTCAATTTCAGCCTTTGGAAGAGAACTTGGGGCTGGATTAGACAAATAACGTTTAATACTTTCCCAATTTGATATTAGAGTAGTAAAAATAATTAAAATAAATATAAAATTAGTTGTTTTAATTTTAGTTAAAAATATAGTTAAAAATATATTTGATAAGAAAAGTGAATAATATAAAAATTGAATTGTGTTCCAACTGGTCCCCTGTTGGATAAAAAATAGGGGAATTAGGGCGGTAATAAAAATGGTGATAATTAAAGGTAATTTTAAAATATTTTTAAATGATTTAAGAGAAAAAATACCTAATAATCGCCAGAAAAAATTACCTAGATAAAAAAGGCTGATAGAAAAAATATAAAGACAAATTAACCTTGGACCAATAAGCCCACTATTTTCTAGGGTATATCGCATATTAGCTAAAAAAGGAATATAGAGACGATCGGGTGATTCAATAAGACTGTTAATAAACCAAAAAGGTTGGAATATAAAAAGAGATGAAGAAGTAGAGTTGTAAATGCTAAAAATTAGATAGGCTAAAGGTAAAGAAATTAAAAGCGAGATTAGAGGTTTTTTGGTTTTTTTGAACGATAAAAGTGAATAAAAACCAAAAATTAAATAAACAACTACCCCACCATAGGCTTTGGTGATGGGAGTCAAAATTAAAATCAGGATAATTAATATGTTTTTTATTTTGAAATTTATTTTTTTATCAAGAATTAAGAGTAAAAGTAAATTTATAAAAATTAACGATAAAACAAAGGGTGGATTTAACTGATTAGAAGCTGATTGCATTGACCAAAAAAGAGACTCTCCAGAAATAGTGTGACTACGAATTAAGGTAACCAACCAACCAAAAGAATTGGCAAAAGAGTTTAAAAACATTAATAAAATTCCGCCAGAAAATTTTGAAGTTAAACGACGTCCAATAAAAAAAGAAGTGATTAATAAAATTATTGTCGAAACTATAGGAAATATTTGGAAATACCAAATAATACTGGGGATACGGGTTATAAAAGTAAAAAATGAAACTAAAATGTCATAAAAAGGATGATAATTTTTAAGAATTTCTCCGGCAAAAATTGGTAGATTAATTCTAAAAGGATTCTTAAGGTTATTTATTAAACTTAGGTGCCAGATAGCATCGTGACCGTTACTGCCCCAAAAACCAATTCCATAATCATACATTAAGCCACTGCGAATGACTGGCAATATTTGAA
>CAYSME010000015.1:0-15120 GCA_964432085.1 uncultured Gammaproteobacteria bacterium
ACCATACATTTTTTTCTTCTTTAATTAATTCTTTTGGAGTAAATGGATAATATCTATAAAAAACATTTTCTTGCCGGAATCTGGTTAACACCTGACTACTTTCATTAAATAAAAACACTGGCACCAAAATTAAAATGAAAACCAAAATTGATATTAAATATTTCCATCTTCGTCTTATTAGCCAATTTTTATATTTAATCCAATTTTTGGTAAAAAACCATTTTAATGGATCCAGTAAAAATAAAATTATCAAAAGGGGAGCTGCCGCTCTGGCCCCATGATAACTGTACGCTGCCAGTCCAAAAAGTATTGGAGACAAAATTTTCCTTTTTTTATACAAAAACCACGCTCCGGCCACAAAAAAACAAGCTGAAAGATTTGTTTCCAATGCCACCCTGGCAAAATGTAATCTCCATGGTTCAAAAGTTAAAACTGAAAATATAAAAAACCTCAAGGTCTTATTTTTTACAAATTCCTTTAAGAAAAGATACAAAAATATCAACGACGCTGTTCCAGCTATCACCGACACTATTCTGGTTGACGTTTGATTTAATCCCATCAGCCATACAAAAGGAATTGATAAATAAGTATACAATGCTGGTTTGTAATCGTTAAAAGATCGAAGTGATAATGGTAAAAAATTCCCATATTCATCACGTCCTGTCTTCAAAATAGAATAAGCGTTATAACCCAATGCCGCCTCATCAAAACCTAAGCTGGCTGGAGATTTTTCTAAACCATAGACTTTCACCAAAAAACTCAATAAGATTATCAATCCGACAATTATTTTTTCTGTATTTTTTTTCATTTTGATTCTCCCACAACCACATCGTTTCCAAACTTATAAGCAATGGTATCTCTGGTAGAAAATGTTTTTAATTCTGAAAATCCCTTATCTTTAATTAAAGTTAACCATTCCGTTTTTATATTATTTTTGAAATCAGACCCAACAAATTCACCAGCAAAACCAGCATAAATAGTATTTTTATTTGGTCTGGTATTTTCCAAATTAAATGACCCAAAAATAAACTTATTTTTGTCACATTTTTTTAAATAATATTCACAATAATTTTTTGAATTTCCCACTAAATTAGTTACATATATTTTTGTAAAATCATCTAAGTTTTTTTCTTTAATGGAATTAAAAACGAAATCATAAAAATAAGGTCTATTATCAAGCCAATAATCAGGTCTTTTATTTAAATCATTGTGTGAAGCCATAATTCCATAAAGACATAAAAAAACAATCAAAAAACCTGCTGTTTTTCCAAAAATAACTTTTGTTTCAATAATTTTTACCACAGCCACAGCCATAATTAAGCTTATAGGAAATAAAATTAATTCAAATTTTCTAAAAATTACAAATGGATTAAACAAAAAATTTATAAATGAAAATAAAAACATCACCATCACTGTTAAATTGAGATTTTTATTTTCTAATTTTATTAGAAAAAATATTCCTCCTATAAACAGGAATATTTCAGGCCACACAAAAATAATTATCGATTTTTGTTCAAGAGGATGAATTTCTTGGAAAAATATTGATTCCACATCAAAAAACGGAATTACTTCATTAATTAACTCCTTAAATTCAATATAATATTTGTTGTAAACAATTCTTTTAATTTTTAAAGGCACAATTATTGGGTCTGTTAAAGAATCTTCGGCTGCAAATCTTTCCTGGACTTCCATTGTTGCGTCTTTTAACCCAATTTTATGAACAAAACTAGCTCTTTCTTTTGTTGTCAAAAATGAAAATAATACAATATAACCACTTATTAATAACAAAGCCAATTTACCTATTTTTTTTCTGCTAAACCAAAAAACCAACAAAATTAATAAAAATATTTTTATACAATCAATTGGGTATGCCAACCATAAAACGTAAAACGTTGGTGATATTAAAATAATCAGACATGAAATCAAACCTACTGATTTACTAATTACTTTCGCCAGGATCTTGTACCATAAAAATAGAGATGTTAACAAAATTAATAAACTTAAAATCCTTAAAAGCCATAAGTTTTTTAAAAAACTATTTATTAATACCAGTTGATCTTCAGTCGGCGGGTAAGACAAACTCTTTAAAACACTAGAAATTATGTTTTGCATCTTTATTAGTATAAAATAAAGTATATTCAAATGAAACAGACATCCATTGTTTATAAATTTTCTTTAGCTTTTATAGTTCTTTTTTCTCTTTTTTTATATCTCTATAAAATCACTGTAGTTCCTGTTTCTTTATTTTCTGATGAAGCCGATGCTAACTACCAGGCTTTTATTTTTAATCAACGTCACACCGATTATTTCGGTAATAAATATCCAATTCATTTTCACTCCTATTCCGACTGGCGGACTTCATTATATATTTACTCCGTCGCTTTAACTCAAAAAATTATCGGACACACAGATTTAGCTGCCAGAATGCCAGCTGCAATCTATGGCAGTTTATCAGTTTTAATATTTTGTCTAATAATCAAACTTCTATTAAAAAATGAGTTTTGGTCTATTGTTGGCGGATTTCTATTCTCTATCACTCCATGGCTTTTTATATATAGTCGTGCCGGTTTTGAAGCCACCGGTATGTTGTTATTTTTATTATTAGGCATTTATTTTTGGATCAAATTTATTAACCAAAAAAAATATAAATATATATATTTATCTGCTGGTTCCTTTTTGTTGACGATGTACTTTTACAGCACTGCCAAATTATTTTTACTTTTCATTGCTGTTACCATGCTAATAATTTGGTTTAAAGAAATATGGCAACTTTCGTTTAAATCTAAATTTATATTATTTTTAATCATTTTGTTTATTTCTCTTCCTTTTGCAGTTGATTTATTCAAAGGTCGAGCCGGTTATCGTTTTTCTTACATCAGTATTTTTTCCGATCCGGTTGTTAGTAAGACTGTTGATAATCTTCGTCAAGAAGACTCTCTTTTGATCTATGGCCCTCAATTGGGCCTTAAAACGCCATTATTTTCCAAAATTTTTTACAACAAACCATTTCAATGGGTTGAAATGCTCACTAAAAATTATTTTTCAGCCTTTTCTACTGATTTTCTTTTTATTAATGGTGATGATAATCTTCGCCAGGGAATTGGTACCGTAGGTAACCTCTATATTTTAGATTTCTTTTTTATCATTATTGGTATAGCCTCATTATTTTCCAAAAAAGAATCAAACAATTTTTACCTATTCTTTTTATTTAGTTTAATTCTTGCACCTTTACCTTTCGCTTTAACTCGTGATTCTATTGGACCACATTCAACTCGGTTGATTTTAATGTTGCCGTTTTTATCCTTTTTTTCTCTTCTTGGATTGAAACAGTTTTTAAAAATTATCAAATCTAAATTTTTTCTTCGTTTTATATTATTTATTTACATAATTTTATTTGTCAGTTTTCTTCATCAATATTTTTTTCATTATCCCAATATTTCGGCCAAAAGTTGGCATTATGGCATGAAGGATATTGTTAATAAAAGCAATAATTTAAGTTTTTCTAAAATCTTTTTCATTGGTAACGAATCATTCGTACCTTTCTTTTTAAATTACAATGAATTTTTACCATCAGAAACAACCAAGTCACCATCAGAGGTTTTAAAAGAAGAAAACAATATTTCTTTCACTGGTATGCAAATAGACTCAAGATATTATTTTGGCCATATGGAGTGGTCATCATTACTCAATCAAATGCCTTCAGATTCCATATTCGCAGTTCCTGAATTAGAACTTATCAGAGCCAGATTATCAGTTGAAGACTATAATAAAAGCCATTCTAACTCTTTTAAAATCAATCAAGTATATGAACTCGAAACCAAATACTCTTTTCAAGAAAAATTTTATCTAATCACTTTTAACCAATGAAATTAAAAAAGAATCCAATTTTATTAATTTTACTTTTTGTAATTTCTTTCATTACTTTTTATCGTCTTTTACGTCCGGGTTATTTTTCCATGATGGATGATATGCATGTTTTTCGTCTTCAACAGTTTGATCAATGCTTAAAAGACGGCCAAATTCCCTGTCGATTTATCCAAAATGGGGGAATGGGCTATGGTTACCCTCTTTTTAATTATTATTCACCCCTTTCGTATAGTATCGCTGAAATTTTTCATTTAACCGGTTTCAGTTTTATCAACAGTCTAAAAATTACTTTTGCCTTATGTCACATAATTGGAATTTTTGGCATGTATTTTTTTGCCAGTCTTTTTTGGGGAAATTTAGGTGGTTTTATCTCGGCCGTTATTTTTCTTTTAGCTCCTTACCAAGCCACTGACAGTTGGGTTAGGGGAGCTATTGCCGAAAGTTTAGCTTTAAATATTATTCCTTGGGTTTTTTATTTCCTCACTAAATTTATAAATTCAAAAAGTTTTGAAAATTGGAATTTGAAAATTGAAAATTTAGGCTTAATTTTCTCCCTTACAGCTCTTTTATTAAGCCACAATCTAACTAGTTTAGCTATTTCCCCTGTTTTAATCATTTTCTCCTTATTTCTTTTATTTAAAAACAAAAGACTAAATATTAAATCAATTTTAAATTTATCCATTCCGGTTTTATTTTCTTTAGGACTTAGTTCATTTTTTATAATTCCGGCTTTATTTGAAAAAAATCTTGTTACCGTCAACACTATGACTCAGGGATATTTTCAATATATTATTCATTTCGCCACTCTTAATCAGCTTTTTATATCTCGATTTTGGGGTTATGGCGCCTCTCTTTGGGGCCCGATTGACGACATGGCCTTTTCAATTGGATTAATTCAATGGTTGCTTCCCTTAATTTCTATAATCTTTTTGTTTTTTAAAAAATCCAAAAAGAATTTCAAACTTTCGCTTTTATTCTTTTTTCTCTTTCTTTTTTACATTTTTCTAACCCACAATAAATCAACTTTTATTTGGAAAATTTTTCCATTTATGGCCTATTTCCAATTTCCTTGGCGGTTTTTATCTATTGCCATTTTTTCTGCCTCTTTTCTTTCTGGATTAATTATTCTCTTAATTAAAAGTAAAAAAAATCAAATAACAGCTTTAATTATTATCACTATAATCACCATTCTTTTAAATTTTTCTTTTTTCAAAGAAGATATTTGGTATTCAAATTTAACCGATCAACAAAAGCTTACCGCCAAAGAAATAACCGCCCAAAGCAGTGCTGGCTTAAAAGATTATTGGCCTAAATATAGTAAAAATTTTCCTACCTCTTTTGCTCCTGATTTACCTGTTCTTGTTCAAGGTGAGGCTGATTTTATCAAATATTATAAAAACAGTAACTATTCAGAGGGTTATTTTTCAGTATTCACTCCCAAGGCTATCGTAAGTTTACCAATAGTTTATTTCCCAAATTGGGAATTATATCTCGATAATCAAAAAACGGATTACACAATCGATTCAGATCTGGGATTGATCCAATTAGATGTTAATCAAGGAGAGCATCACTATGAATTATTTTTTAAAAACACCAATATTCGCAACATTTCTAATATTATTAGTCTAATCAGTCTAATACTAATTGTATTTTTTGGAATTATAAATAAATTTAAAAAATGAAAAATAAAATTTTATTTGTTGTAATTGCTTTAATCGCCTTCTTACTTCGTTTTTACCAACTTAATAGATTTCCAGTTGGTCTAAACTGGGATGAAGTTAGTCATGGTTATAACTCCTATAGTTTAATTAAAACCGGAAAAGATCAATGGTCGGCTTCATGGCCTATCTTCAATTTTCGTGCCTATGGTGATTATCCAACCACTCTCAATATGTATCTTTCTATCCCTTTTATTTATTTTTTTGGCCTTAATGAGTGGACCACTCGTCTGGTTTCTGCACTTTGTGGTTTTGGTTTAGTTATTGTTTCTTATTTTCTCGGTTTAGAAATTTTTAAAAATCAAAAAAAATCACTCATTTTAATGTTGTTAGTTGGACTTTCACCTTGGACATTTTTCCCATCTAGAGGTGTTTTCCAATCAACCGTAGCCCAATTATTTTTCACTCTGGGAATTTTATTTTTAATTAAAACTCTTAATAAAATAAAATTTTTGCCGTTAGGAATATTTTTCATTTCTGTTTCCACTTACGCTTACCACAACACTAAAATAGTTGTTCCAATTCTGCTTTTGTTTTATTTTCTAATTTTCTTTAAAAACCTTAAATCAAAGTTATCAAAAAATAAAAAAACATTTTTAATTAGTTTAATTATCCTTTTATTTTTAATAATTCCTCAAACAATTAATATCTTTAATAAAGATGCTCAAGCCCGCAGTCGTTGGGTTTTTGCCATTAATCCTTCAACAATTAATCAGATTGAGATTAATCGCAATAATGCAGGTAATAGTTTTATTTCCAAATTAAAATACAATCGATTTACTGTTTTTGGTCAAATTGTCGCCAAAAACTATTTAGGGTTTATCAATCCAAAAATACTTTTTTTTAACAGTACTCAAAACTTTCAATTTAATATTCCTAATACTGGTGTGCTTTATTCTATTTGTTTACCGTTCTTTTATATCGGTCTAATAATTTTAATTATAAACTCCATTAAAAAAAGCTCCCATGAAAATAAAAAATATTTTTTTCTTATTTTTTGGTTTTTAATTGGCTTAATACCATCTGTTGTCACTGTTGGCGATTTTCCCATAATTAGAGCCATGACCATTCTTCCTCTTCCTCAAGTTTTTATAACCTTTGGTATTTTTAAAACTATCAATTTTTTCAAAAACAAAAATTACACCAAAATTTTTATCGGGTTAATCTTATTAATTTTAACCATACAATCCATTAAATATTTTAAAAATTATTTTAATGATTATTTTAAAAATTATTCTGATTCATGGCAATATGGTTATAAAGAAGCAGTTTCTTATATAAAAGAAAATTACAGTAATTATGACCAAATTATTTTCACTAAAAAATATGGTGAAGCTCACGAATTTATTTTATTCTATTGGCCCTGGAATCCTGCCTCATATCAAAATGACCCTAATCTAAATTGGGATTTTCATGCCGATTGGTATTGGGTAAATGCGTTTGACAAATTTAAATTCATCAACGATTGGGAAATTAAAGATTTAACTAAAAACATCAACACAAAAACCCTTTTAATCACTTCTCCGGGTAATTATAATGAAAATAGTCAGTTATTAAAAAATATTAATTTTCTCAATGGCCAACCAGCTTTTGATATTTTAGAAATAAATGCTCAAAAATAACAAATTATTTTTAATAATTATTTTCCTAATCTCATTTTTTTTAAGGTTTTACAAAATAGGGGAATATCCAACGCTTCTCTGGGATGAAGCCGCCATTGGGTATAATGCTTATTCAATAATCGAGACTGGTAAAGACGAATATGGCCAAACTTTGCCTATTATTTTTAAATCATTTGGTGACTATAAGCCTGGTTTTTATATTTATCTTGCCATTCCTTTCATAAAAATATTAGGGCTCACCACCACCGTCACTCGATTGCCATCTGTAATTCTGGGTTCATTTTTGCCGATTTTAATTTACCTCTTAATCAAAGAGATTAATTCTAAAGCTCATAAAACAGCTATTATTTCAGCCATAATCACTGCTTTTAATCCATATTCTATTCACTTTTCTCGTGGCGCTTGGGAAACTAATATTTTAACTTTTGAGTTGGTTTTGGCTTCATATTTATTTTTTAAATACATCAATAGGGCTAAAAATAAATATCTACTTTGGTCTTCTGTTGTTTTTGGGTTGACTCTTTTTACCTATCAAGCCGGCAAAATGATAAGTCTCTTTTTAATTATAGTTCTATTTTTAACCAATTTAAAAATCATTAATAAAAAAAATATTAAACATTTGTTTTTAAATTTTGTTTTGCCATTATTAATATTTTGTATTCCTATTATTTATGGTCTATTTTTTTCCAACAACGCCAATCGTCTTGGAGTTGTTAGTCTTTTTTCTTACCCCAGATCTGTCGCAGAAACTCAAACTATTATCAGTGAAAGTAATCAATTAGACTACAATATTTTTCATAATCATATTTTATTTTTTAAACGTAATGTTTTACTGCGTTACTTCAACCATTTTTCTCCTAATTTTTTAGCCTTTGAAGGTGATTGGCAAAATCCACGTCATTCAGCCCCTTATATAGGAGTCATTCTTTATCCAAGTTTAATCTTTCTGATTATAGGCCTGCTTTTTGCCCTAAGTCGACATAAAATCGACAAAATTAATGTGTTCTTTTTATTATGGCTTTTAATTGCTCCAATTCCGGCAGCCTTAACCCGAGACACTATTCAAGCTGTCAGATCAATGTCTTTTTCAATTCCCTTAATTTATTTTATTTCTCTTGGAGTCTATTTTATTACCGATAAGTATAAAAACATTCTATTAAATTGTTTTATATTCGGTGTTTATTTAATTTCTTTTATCTATTATGGTGACCTTTATTTAAATCATATGATTAAAAAGAATCCTGATGAATGGCTTTATGGATATCGACAATCAATTAATTATTTAATTCAAAACCAAAGCAAGTTCAATAATATTATTATGAGTGATTTTTATGGACAAGCTTATGTCTTTTATCTTTTTTACTCTCAGTATCCACCCGAAAAATATCAACAACAAGCCAGACTTACCGAAAATTCCACCGGTGACACTGGTCGAGTTGAAAAAATAGATAATATTAAATTCACCACTCCTGACTATAATTTTATAAAAAATCAACCAAATACTTTAGCAATATTTAATTACAATGAAATTTATCGCCAATCAATCGATAAATCAGATGATTTTAAAAATTTTACACCGTTAAGTCCTACAAATAATATTTCCACTTTTTATGTCTATCAAAATTAATAAATTACCACTAATAATTATTTTAATAATCGCAATTTTAATTCGTTTTATTAAAATTAATTCTTTTCCATCTCTTAATCCTGATGAAGCTGCTCTCGGATACAACGCCTATTCTCTCATTCAAACCGGCAAAGATGAACATGGTGTATCTTGGCCCCTTCATTTTAAATCATTTGGAGATTATAAGCCTGGTGGTTATGTATATTTAGCCATCCCTTTCATAAAATTTTTAGGGCTCACACCATTGGCCGTCAGATTGCCAAATTTAATCCTTTCTATATTAACCATCCTTTTTTTATATAAATTAGTTTTACTTCTATCAAAAAATAATAAACTCGCACTTTTAAGTGCTGTTGTTTTGACTTTTTCACCATGGCATATTCATTTTAGCCGCGGAGCCTGGGAATCATCTGCTGCTCTTTCTTTTATCGTTATTGGTACTTATTTTTTCTTCAAATCTATTAAGGAAAAATTTATTAAAAATTTCAGTATTTTTATTATTTTTTATGTTTTATCACTTTATATCTACCATTCTGCTCGTCTCATCGCTCCACTTCTAGCTCTAACTTTAATAATTCTTTATTTTAAAAATTTGATTAGAAACCTTCCTAAAATTTTAATACCTGTTATTTTGGGTATTCTATTGGCCTTTCCAGTAACTTTTTCATTTTTAAACAATGGGGGAACTACCCGAATTGGCGGTGTTGGTTTAACTGCCGATCATGGGCCTGTTGATCGGGCTAATGAACTCATTAATCATCACAATAACGTTAGATTAATTAATCGAGCTATGCACAACAAAAGAGTTCTTTATTTAATTTCTTGGGCTCAAAAATATACTTCTCATTTTAATTTTAATTTTTTAACCATCACTGGTGATGAAGTTCCACGTTCAAAAGTTCCCGATATGGGACAAATACATCTGATTGAATTACCATTTTTAATTCTTGGTTTAATTTTTATTCTTAAATCAAATATTTTAAATCATAAATCAAAAATTTTTATAATCAGTTTTTTGCTTATTGCACCAATTGCTTCATCTTTAACCTATCAAGCACCGTCAGCTCTAAGAGCTCTTTCCATGGTAATTCCCTTATCAGTTCTAATTGCATTAGGGATTTATTCCTTCTTTAGTCTTATTCATAAATCACATTTCATAAATCTAATTTATATCTTATTTATTTTTATTTATGGCTGTTCCGTTATTTATTATTTCGATGCTTACTTTATCCATTATGAAAAAAGATATCCTTACGCCTGGGAATATGGTTTTAATCAACTTGTTCCATATATTGAATCTCAAAAACAAGATTATAATCAAATCTATATCACCAATAAATACGATCAACCTTATATTTTATTTTTATTTTTTTCCAAATACCCACCAGAGCTTATTCAACAAGAGATAAAACTAACTGCTCCCGATCAATATGGTTTTTCTACTGTTTTAAATTTTGATAAATATAATTTTCAAAAAATTAATTGGGAAGATATACCTTCCAATTCTTTAGTTGTCACCGCCGACGAAACAATCCCGATTCAACCTCAAAAAATTATTAATTTCCCAAATGGACAACCAGGGTTTAAAATCTATTCAAAGATATGAAAAATAAAACAACTCTTTCAGTAACTTTAGCTACTTATAATGAATCAAAAAATATAGTCCGATGTTTGGAGGCAATCAAAGACATCGCCACTGAAATTGTTGTAGTAGATGGTCAATCTCAAGACGACACAGTTCAGCTTGTCAAAAAATTTAAAAACGCCAAAGTAATTTCCACCACCAATAAACCCATGTTTCACCTCAATAAACAAATGGGTATTGATGCTTGCAAAGGTGATTGGATTCTTCAACTTGATGCCGATGAAATCGTTACTCCGGAATTAAAAAAAGAAATTAGTTCTTATTTAGAAAAAGATCTAAAAGATACTAAAGAAAATGGATTTTGGATCCCTAGGAAAAATTATTTTTTAGGAACTTTTCTTAAAAAAGGTGGTCAATATCCCGATCCTACCATTCGTTTTTATAAAAATGGTAAAGCTCATCTGCCATGTAAAGATGTTCACGAACAGGCTCAAGTGGAAGGGGAGGTTGGTTGGTTAAAAAATGATTTAGAGCATTATGCCGACACTTCTTTTTCTCTATATCTGCTTCGGGCTAATCGCTATACCACTCTATTAGCCAACGAATTAAAAGAAAAAAAAGTGAAAATAAATTTTGCAAACTTTCTTAATTATTATTTTTTAAAACCTAATTGGTGGTTTTTAAAAACCTTTTTTCGTCATCGCGGTTACGTAGATGGTTTTCCTGGTTTTGTTTTTTCTTTCTATTCTGCCCTTCGTTTTCCTATCGCTTATACTAAATATTACGAATTAGTCAAAACCAATAGAAATATTAATTTATCCCAAGATTGGGACAAAAAATAATTATAAATTAATTGAAAATTGAAAATTGAAAATTCGAAAATTAGGATTGCAATAGACATTTCTCCAACTCAAGATGGAAACGCTGTTCGTGGTGTCGGCTATTACACTTCTAATTTAATTAAGGCCCTTCAAAAAGAAACCAAAACTAATCCTTTATATAAAAACTATCAAATCGATTTAATTGATAATTGTAAACTGAAAATTGAAAATTACAATCTTATACATTATCCTTATTTTGATCCATTTAAACTGACTTTACCTAAAAAATCAAAAACTCCAGTGATTGTCACTGTTCATGACCTAATTCCTCGGGAATTTAAAAAACATTTTCCTGTTGGTATAAAAGGAGAAATTAAATGGTTAATTCAAAAGCACCGTCTTTTGCAAGTTAATAAAATTTTAACAGTTTCGGAATTTTCTAAAAATATTATCAATAAAATAACTGGTTTTAAGTTAAGCAATATTTTTGTCACTCATTTAGCCGCTGATTCTAGTTTTAAACCAATTTCTAATACTGAAAAACTTAAAAAAATTCAACAAAAATATAATTTGCCAGATAAATTTATCCTATTTGTTGGTGATATTAATTGGAACAAAAATATCCCCACTCTGGTAAATGCTTGTAAAAAATTAAACTATCCACTAGTTATTGTCGGTTCTGCTGCTGTTAGAAAAGACGTCCCTAATCATCCTTGGACACAAGATCTTATTTGGCTTCAATCACAAAAATTTTCTAATTTAATTTTTACTGGTTTTATTCCTGATGAAGACCTTCCTTTTATTTACAATCTTGCTACCATTTATTGTCAACCATCTTTTGCTGAAGGATTCGGCATACCCCTTGTTCAATCAATGCAATCTGGTTGTCCAGTTATTTATAGTCAAAATTCCTGTCTTGATGAGATTATGAATGGAAATGGTCTTAAATTTAACCCTCATTCCCAAAAAGACTTAGAAAAAGTTTTGGCTCAATTTTGGAATAACAAAAATGATCGGCAAAAATATGCTAAACTAGGTTTAATTCATGCCAAAAGTTTTAATTGGCAACAAACTGCTCTTCAAACTCTTGCCCTTTATAATTTGATTTTAGTGGATGAAAAATAATAGTCATTTTTTATCAGTCATTATTCCTGTCTACAAACAAGAAAAAACCATTAAAAAAGACCTCCAAAATATTAATGAAACTCTTAGACAAATTCGTTACGATTATGAAATAATTGCTGTAGTTGATGGCACTTCCGTAGATAAATCTTCCAAAGAAATTAAAAAACTTAATATTAAAAATCTTAAAGTATTTGGTTATAAAACCAATCACGGTAAAGGTTATGCTGTTCGTTACGGTATGGCTAAAACTCAAGGAGATTATATTGCTTTTATCGATTCTGGTATGGAAATTGATCCTAATGGAATTTCTTTAGTTTTAGAACATATGGAGTGGTACAACGCCGATATAATTGTTGCTTCCAAAAGACATCCAGCCTCAGTAGTTAACTATCCCTGGGACAGAAAAATCATTAGTTTTGGAGCTCATTTTATTTCCAAATATTTACTTGGTATTAATGTTCACGACACCCAAGCTGGTCTAAAAATTTTTAAAAGACAGGTTTTAATCAAAGTTCTTCCGCGTCTTATTGTTAAAAATTATGCCTTTGATTTGGAAATTTTAGCCGTTGCCAATAAATTAGGTTTTAATAAAATATATGAAGCTCCAATCAAGTTAAACTATGATTTTGGTAGTTTAACTCATGCTAATGGCCTCAAAACTATTTATAGTTGTCTTATTGAAGCCTTGGCTGTTTTTTATAGATTAAAAATCTTAAATTATTACGATGATAAAAATAAAAGAAAATGGATTTATGATCCAGAGTTAGAAATGAGAATTAATACTGGAAAATAATATGAAAAATCCCATTTTTTCTATCATTATTCCTGTTCGTCAATCTAACCCTTATTTAAAAGAAACTTTATTAAAATTAAAAAAACAAACTCTTAAAAATTTTGAGGTTTTAGTCATCACCGATAAAGTTTCCGGCTCTGCTAATCCTTCAGAAAAAAGAAATCTTGGAGCCCAAAAAGCTAAAGGTGAATATTTAGTTTTTTTTGATGATGATTCTTTTCCTTCATTGAGTTATTTTAAAAATGCCAATAAATTAGTCATAAAAAATCCCAAATTTTCCGCTTTTTGTGGTCCGTGTCTCACTCCACCCAAAGATAATACATATCAAAAAGCCTCTGGGTTGGTCTGGTCAAGTAAACTTGGAAGTGGTGGGGCTGGCGTCTATCGAAACAGTATTCAGTCAGCTCGTTTTGTTGAAGATTATCCTTCTGTTAATCTCATTGTTAAAAAAAGTGATTTTAATTCAGCTGGTGGATTTGACACTTCATATTGGCCTGGGGAAGACACCGTTCTTTGTTTAAACTTAGTCAAAAAACTTCATAAAAAAATTTATTATCATCCTTCATTAGTTGTTTATCATCATCGTCGTTCAGTAATCATTCCTCATCTTCAACAAATTACTCGCTATGCTATTCAGCGTGGTTTTTTTGCCAAAAAATTTCCAGAGACCAGTCGTAAAATTGGTTATTTTATTCCTTCTTTGTTTGTGTTTTATTTAATACTATTAATTATTAACTATTTTACTATTAACTATAATTTATTATATTTACCATTATATTTATATATATCAATATTATTAATAACGTTTTTAAATTTTCTTTTTCAAAAAAATAAATTCTATACTTCTTTTTTAGCCACAATTTCCATCCCTCTTACGCACATTTACTACGGTATACTATTCTTATATGGTTTATCCAAAAAAGAAGCTAAATTTAAACCACATGCCTTCGATCCAAAAACCGGTAAATATGTCGGCGGTTAAATCAATTTCTATTTCTTATCCACCTCTTGAATCGGAAAAAGGTTCTCCTTTTTTATCTCAAAATCGTCAATTTCAGTGGACAAATACGGGTAATGTAATTTACCCAATAGTTCCTGCTTATGCCGCCACTCTTTTAAAAAATAAAGGGTTAAAAGTTTTTTGGAACGATGCTATTGCTCAAAAAATAAGCTATCAGCAATGGTTTAAACAAATTTTAAAAAACAAACCAGATCTAATAGCCATTGAAACTAAAACTCCTGTAATTAAACAACATTGGAAAATAATTAGCGAATTAAAAAAGAAAAGTTTGAAAATTGAAAATTGGAATTTGAAAATTGTTCTTATGGGCGACCATGTTACTGCTTTACCAGAAGAATCCATTAAAAATTCCAAAGTCGATTTTGTTTTAATCGGTGGCGATTACGATTTTTTACTCGATGAATTAATCGAATTAATCAATCAAAATAAAAAACCAAAAAATAAAATTTTTAGACTTCAACAGAAACACGATTTAAATTCTCTACCTATTATCGACAGAAAACTGACTCAATGGCAATTATATGCCTACAATAATACTAATTATAAATACAAACCCGGATCATACATTATGTCTGGACGTGACTGTTGGTGGGGTCAGTGTACCTTTTGTTCTTGGACCACTCTTTTTCCAGGTAAAAGTTTTCGTCATTTTTCTGTTGAGCACACTCTTAAAGAAATTGAAAACTTAGTTTACAATTTTGGGGTCAAAGAAATTTTTGACGACTCGGGAACCCTTCCTGTTGGTTCTTGGTTAAAAGAATTATGTCAGGCCTTAATAAGTCGAGGTCTTAATAAAAAAGTCAAAATTGGCTGTAATATGAGGTTTGGCGCCCTTTCTTTGTCTGAATATAAATTAATGTATCAAGCCGGATTTCGCTTCATTTTATATGGCCTTGAATCAGCCAACCAAAAAACACTAGATTTTATTAATAAAAATGAAA
>CAYSME010000016.1:0-14992 GCA_964432085.1 uncultured Gammaproteobacteria bacterium
TTTTTTCATGCCTGATTGTATATCAGGTGTTCGGATTCGTTTTAGAACTTACTATCTAACTTCTCTTCTGTCAAGAAAAATTTCAAAACTTGTTGACAGATTAGGTTTAATATAAACTTATTCATGTCTTCAAATATCTCATCCATTGAAAACCACGTCCGTTCCTACCGTTCTGCTCTTAAATCTAATCTCGAAATCACCATCAATTCTCTCTCGAATTCTCACCTAAAAATGGGTTCTATTCTCCACCCTCTTGGCCATATTCCCAATAAAATTGACTTTTCTGCTCTAGCCTATTGTCTCAATCGTCTTCCTAAAATACATCATCCAGTTGAAAAAATTATCATGGGTCAAAGTCCAGAAGTTTTCACTGAATCCGGCTATAAAAATATCACCCAATGGAAAGAAGTCACCTCTAAAAACCGTCGTCGAATTGCCTATTTCAATCAACCTAAAAAAATTATGGCCTTCTTTATTGCCTCTATTTCCGACATCGATGATATTGTTAACATTTTTATCACTCTCCAAACCGAATGGAACAAATTAAATCAATTTCTTCATAAGAATTATTCTCTTTATTCTTCTTTTCAAAAAGACCTTAACTCAGGTAAATTTTTCGAAAAATTAAAAATTGACCCTCAAGACTGGAAAATTTTTATTGCTTCTCTTGGTTCAAATTGGAATCTCAAATTAAAAAATTTTTATAAATCTCCAGTCAATTTTAAAATTCAACTTTTAGCTGCTTCTTGGCTCAACTACACCAAATCAACCCAAAAATGGTGGAAAAACATCGCCACTCATACTTCACCCGTTTTTCATATTTCCCACCAAGAAATTTATTTTGTCTCCAGCAACACCCATAGTTTAATGAATATTTTTACTGGTTTTCCGTTAGCCAATCAATTTAAAATTATTTCTAATTTAAAAACTAATCACCCCTCGCTTTATCAAACATGGGAAAAGATTAAATCTAAAAATTCACTTTTAACTCCCACCGATTTTATTTATTATGTTTCCAAACATTTTCTTTCCCAAAAAAAATATCAGACTGAGCTTGCCGAAGTCCAAAAAAAACTCGGTATTTTTAATCTTCCCAATCCTAACTATCTCGATATCACCACCCAAATTTTCCCCATCAAAAATTTAGTTAAATCAAAATATCTCGACCCCCGTCTTAAAATTAACAAACCCCTTCAATTAGCCAAATCCAAAGCCTTAATTCTAAACATCGATTATCCTCTTGGCTTTGCTGCTTATCACCTTCTCAGTGAAATTATGGAAAATGTAAAAACCATCAAAGGTGTCTATATCTTAGGTAAAGCCGCTTGTCTCAACAGTGAAGTTGGAGACATTCAAATTCCTCGCATGGTTTTTGATGAACATACTCAAAATTCCTATCTTTTCAAAAATTGTTTTAACAGTTTTTTCCCTTATATCAACAATCAAGGATCAATTTTAACCAATCAAAAGGCTGTTTCCGTTTTTGGCACTTTTCTTGAAAATAAATCCCTTTTAAATTTTTATTTCAAAAACAATATTACCGTTATTGAAATGGAATCCGGCCCTTATTTAACCGCCGTCACCGAAAGTTGTTACGATCAACAAGCTCCAAAAAATACCATCGTCGATTTAAATAGCTGCCCCTACGATCTTGGTATTATTAATTATGCCTCCGACACTCCCTATTCCAGTGTTCAAAATCTCGGCGACAGTCAACTCGGCATCACTGGCATTGAACCCGTTACCTTAGGTACTTTAGCAATACTACAACGTATTATTAATCTTGAGCAGGAGAAATAGAATATTCATCTTTCCCTGCTCCCGCCATTAGTTTAATTTTATCCCCCGGCAACACTTTATTTTCCACTATCGCTTTTCCAATTAAATCACCCAAAACCAAATCCACAATCCGCCTCATTGGCCTAGCTCCAAACTCCACATCAAACCCCTCTTTTGCCACTTTTACTGATACTCCTTCATCAAAACTAACATTAATATTTTTCTTCAATAAATTAGTCTGCAAATCTTTTAACATCAAACTAGCAATTATCTTCAAATCGTCTTCTTTTAATGGTTCAAATACTACCACCCCATCAAATCTATTTAAAAATTCTGGTGAAAATATTCCTTCTTTTTGAATAAAATCAATTACCTTTTTTTGTAATTCTTCTCCTCTTATTCCATTCATCACTTGTTCTCTTACAAACTTAGCTCCTGCATTTGAAGTTGCCACCACAAATAAATGTTTACACACCACTTTCTTTCCTTTAGCGTCATTAATATAACCCTCATCCAACATTGTTAAGAATAAATTATAAACTTCCGGCGGTGCTTTCTCGATTTCATCCAACAATAATAAACTAGCTGGTTTATTTTTAATTTCTGTCGTCATTGTCCCTGGTTGATTTTTTTCTACTGATCCAATCAATCTGGTTATTCCCTCCTCCCCCACATATTCAGCCATATCAAATCTTAAAATATTTTTCTTTGAACCAAAATAAACATCAGCCAAAACTTTAGCTGTTTGAGTTTTTCCCACCCCGGTTGGACCCAAAAACAAAAACGAACCAATCGGTCTATCTTCACTTTTAGCTGCTGCCACTCTACTTCTTAAACTTCTTGCCACTAATTGTATTGCCATTTTTTGTCCAATTAATTCCTTACCCATAATTTCTTCCAAATTACCCAATTTTTCCTTTTCACCTCCAGTTAGCCTACTAGTCGATATCCCCGTTTTTTCCGATAAAGTTTTATTAACTTCATCCACCATTATCAATTTTTGGCCTGTGTTTCTATTAATCGCCACTTCATCCATCAAATCCAAAGCTTTTTCTGGAAAAGGTATTTCCGTTATATATTTATCACTTCCTTCCAATATTTGTTTTAATGCCTGAACTGAAAATTTAACTTTCATTTCCAATTCTTTTTCATCCACTGCCTGCATTAAGATTAACATCGCCTCCTCTTTGTTTGGTGGCAACACTTCCACCACTTCAAAATTTTTCAAAATCCTAGAATCGTTCGCTAAAAATCTTTCATATTCATTTCTCCCCGACAAAGAAATCATTTTTAATCTCTTCTTTTCCAAAGCTGAATTTATCACATCAGCATAGTCATTACCTTCAAAATCAGCATTGGTAATTCTAAACAAATCTTTAGTTACCAAAACAATATTTCCTGCCCTCTCCGCTTCCCTCATTAAATTTGATAAAGTTTTTTTCTTACTGTCTTTATCATCAATCCCTGCCATTGCCATTTGATAATTCAACAAAATCAACTTTTTATACGACAAATCTCTTCCTAATTTACCCGTAATTGCTCTTTCTGCAAATTCATAAACCACCGTCATTTTTCCCACCCCAGGTTCTCCCACTAATAAAACATTTTTACCTCCGTTAATTATTTTTTCCATTCTTTCTACTAAAGCCTCTCTTCCAATCAAATGACTTGAAAATATTTGTTCCATTCCTAAGTCTTCACTGTATTTATCTAAATTTGGAGTATATCCAAACAATAATCCAAACCCTATTCCTGGTCTCCCTAAACTCCACTTTTTTTGTTCTGTTTCTACCCAGGATAATTGTCTTCTATCCCACCATTTAGCCGCTAAAATAACATCACTACTCATCATTTCTAGCTTTTGAAACATACATTCTATTTTTTCATCCTTTGCTAAAAACCAAGTCATTATTTTTTCCAAACTACTTCCATCAAAATCCACTAAACTATCTTCATTTGTTTTCACCGATAAAATAATATCTTTAATGTCGCCTTCCAATCTTTCTTTGATAAATTTTCCCGCTTCACTTTCCCAAATCACCAATCCTGCTTTTCCCGGATTATTTTTAATTTCTTTTTCTAATTTTTTCAAAATATTTCCTGACCTTTTTTGGTCTCTCTCGTAATACCCCCAACCAAAAAATGGTATTACCCACCAAATTAAAAATAAAGGAATAGAAATTATTAAATAAAAAACCAAAATTATTAAAGCCACCAAAATTAATCCCAACCTCACTACCGCTCCTATCATCACCGAAATAAAATTAAACGACAAGTTTTCAAAAAATTTAGCTATATCAAAACCAGTTTCACTTTCTACTGTCAATCTTTTCCAAGGTGAAAATAAAGTTTTAATTAATATTCCTAAAGAAAAAAAGTGAATAATCCTTTTTAAATTAAAAAAAACTCTTTTCCAATACCATCTCCATCCTGTCAGATAATGCCAACTAATAAACTTCATACTTTGATAATAACATTTATTTAGACTTCTCCCCTTGTTAAGGGGAGATACCCCGATATACATCGGGGAGTGAGGATTTTGATTTTATTTCATCAACTCCTCAAACTCTTTTTGATCCAAACTTTCTTTTTCTGCCAAAGCCTTAGCCACCTTATCTAACTTAGTTTTATTTTTAGTTAACACCTTTTTAGCCTCAGCATAGGCAGTTTCCACAAATTCCTTAATTTTTTCATCCACCTTCCCTTGCATATTATCAGAAATTTTTGATGGCTCCATATAGGCTTTCCCAAAATCATCCATATCAATTTGTGGTCCTAAATTCACCGGTCCCAATTCACTCATTCCCCATTCAACTACCATATTCCTAGCAATATTAGTGGCATGCGAAATATCCGACGATGCTCCGGTTGTAATGTCTTTAAATATTATTTCCTCAGCTGCTCTTCCTCCCATGGCCATCGCCATTTTTTTAATTAACTTGCTTTTAGTATGGTGAATTTCATCTTTCTGTGGTGGCACCAAAGTAAAACCCAATGCCATACCTCGAGAAATAATTGAAATTTTAGACACTGGATCCAATCCTTCAATTAAATTCACAATTGCATGTCCAGCCTCATGATAAGCCGTCATTAGTTTATCTTCATCACTTTGAGATCTTTTCTTTTCCGCTCCCAATTTTACTTTTAAACCTGCTTCATCAATATCTTTCATATTAATTTTAGTTTTATTTACTCTAGCTGCTCCAATTGCTGCCTCATTCAACATATTTTCCAATTCTGCTCCCGAAAAACCAACTGTCGATTTTGCCACTGTCTCCCAATTAACATCTTCATCAAATGGTTTACCTTTAGCATGAATTTTTAAAATTTCTTTTCTGGCATCCAAATCGGGCAATTCCAACACCACTCGTCGATCAAACCGACCCGGTCTTAATAGTGCCGGATCTAATAAATCTCCTCTATTAGTCGCTGCCAACACCACTATTGCCGAATTTGGTTCAAATCCATCCATCTCCACTAAAATCTGATTCAGTGTTTGTTCTCTCTCTCCATGTCCTTCCATTCCTCCTCTCATTCTTCCAATCGCATCAATTTCATCAATAAAAATAATTGCCTTTCCGGCTTTTTTAGCTGTTCCAAATAAATCACGGACTCTTGAGGCTCCTACCCCCACTAACATTTCCATAAATTCCGATCCAGCCATTGAATAAAATGGCACTCCAGCCTCTCCAGCCACTGCTTTTGCCAATAAAGTCTTACCAACTCCGCTTGGTCCCACTAAAAGCACTCCTTTGGGTGCTCTTGCCCCCATTTTTTGATATTTTTCTGGGTGTTTCAAAAAATCAACCACTTCCACCAAATCATTCTTTGCCTCTTCCACCCCCGCCACATCTTTAAAGGTTAAACTTTGTTTTCCTTTTATAAAAAGCTTTGCTGTTGATTTACCAAAACCAAACACTCCACCACCAGCCCCACCGCCTTGTTTCTTAAACAACCATAAAATAAAAATTACCGGAATACCAATAGTTAATACCATACTTAAAATTTCCCCAAACATTTTCCATCCTTGTCTGTTCTCTATCTGTAAATCAATAGACGACAAATCAACTCCTTCTTTTTGTAAGATCTCTGTCATTGAAATTACTGATTCTTTTGAAGCCACAAACACTTTGTTTTCATCCATAGATGTCGCCACTATCTGATTATCAGCCACTACCACCTTTTTTATTTCACCTTTTTTAATTTCTTGGACTATTTCCGAAATTGGCACTTGCGACACTCCTGGTGTCAATAATGTTGTTAAGGTCGACAAAATCCAATAACCTAAAATCAGCCAAATCGCTAATTTAATAATCTGTTTCGGTCCAATTACAATTCTTTTAATCTTCACTCCTGGTGGCAGTTTGTCTAAAAGTTCTTTTGGGATATCGTTAACATTCTGCTTTATATTTTTCTTTTCTTCTTTTTCTGGTTTTTTAGTCTTTTTCTTTAAACTTTCAAATATTTTCATCCTATGATTATACCATTCAAGCTAATATTATTCCCCGTCTTGTCAAAGAAGGGGTCAGGGGAAGATTGAAACATTCTCCGCAAATTAACCGTTTTTATTCCGCAACACTATATGGATTTTTAATCAATTCCATCAATAAATCAATATTATCTCCTTTAACTTGGCCATGGCCTGCCGTAGCTTTAGCGGAGGCGGCTTTCACCCAAAATTCATGGTTACACTTTTCACATTTGTAAAGAATTTTAAAATCATCATGTTTATATTCTGCCGCCACCGGCCTCATCAATCCCTGACAATAGCTCGCCCTGTCTCCTGGAACTAATTCATCAACATGTTTTCCCCACAAACAATTCGGACAATGATCCGTCGTCCCATTTCCAATTACCTTTTCTCCACACACTTCACAAACAAAATCCTCCACCACATTTTTCATAACCAAAATTAACAATTTAAGTCTCCCTTGTCAAAGGGAGATTTAGAGGGATTGAGCTACTTTCCAAACTCCACTCCCATAATCAAATCTTTATTCAATTTCTGATTAAATAACAATTTTCCTCCCACCACACTCGCCTGTGGTTCCACTTGTAATGGTTGCCAATCTTCCGGAAAAGAAACCAACGTCACCATTCCCGTATCTCCAAAACCTGATTGTTTTTGAATGTAACCAACATAAGAAAACTTATCCTTATTTACCAAATTATTACTACTAGAATATTTTATTTCTACTGTCTTTTTACCCAAAATTGGCACCGTCACCAAAAAACCCACTTCTTTTTTACCGTTAACTTCCTTGATTCTTATCTCATCATTTGTATAAATTTTATTTAAGCTTTGGTTGTTATCATCAACTAAACTAATTTGTGTTAATCTAACATCCGCCGGCAAATAAACCCTTAAATAATTTTTATAATCTCCGCCCGGAAAATCCAAACTTCTCGCCGCATTTTCATAATTAATTTTTAAAGTCCTTTCCACTGAATTATTACTAATATTTACTGATTGTTCCACACTTCTAGATAAAAAATAATTCGCCTTATTAACTCCAAAATTAGAATCTACTACAAATAAATAATCTGAAAAACAATTATCCTTCAAACATTTTCCTTGATATATTTCTCCACTCCAACCTAAATTAGCTGTCATTTTAGCCGTTTCATTATTATTCAAAGCCAATTGAATCTCATTCTCTTCCAGCAAATCTATCAAAGAAAAAACCAATTCCAATTGTTTTTTCACTTTCAGTTCTTTTATTTCTTCAAATAATTGACTTCCTAAGCTTCCCAAAAAACTTGCTTTCTGTGTTGATCCCGGGAAAAATTTGCTTTCCGAAAAATATTCCGCTTGTTCATATAAATTATCCTTAGTAATTTTTTGATTAAAATCAGTCACACTAACCTCCCCTATTACTCCCACCAATGCTTTTGCCACTGCTAAATTAATTCCTATTACTCCATCCACCTTCTTATTAATTTCTTCATTCAAAAACCATTGTATATCTGCTGAAGATTCCACAAAATCAGGATTCCAGTTAGCATCCCTCATAAACCAATTAGCCTCACCTAAATAACTCTTTATTTCTATTGGAGGTTCCACGTGGCCCTTTAATTGACCATCAGCCTCATAAACATCATTAACTTTAAAATTCAAAAGATTCCCATTTTTAAAACTCAAAATTGCATAGCTACCAATAAATCCACCAGTTGCTCTTAATTCCATTTCATTTTGAAATAAAACTAAATAGTTTCTTTCTTTTCCATCCACTCCCAACATTTCCGGCAAAATATCCATTCCTTTTGAAAGTAGGCCTATTTTTTCTTTTACTTTTCCCAAATTTTCAGCCTCTTTTTGTAAAGATATTCTCCATTTTGCCGGCAACCAACTATAATCTCCGTTCAATCTTGCTAAAACTAATCCTAAATCATTTTCGAAATCAGCCAAATATCCTTTTTCTTTATTTAATTCATCCAAAAAATCTATCTCTCTTCCTTTAAAAATTGCTTGACTAATCAAATCAGCACTCTGGCTTAAAACCACCGATTTTTTTTCCAACTTCAACACATCATTCCCAACTTTAAGTAAAGTTTGATAATTTCTCGCTATTTCCAGCTTATTTAAACCCCAGTCATCAATTTGCCCATCGATTCTATTAATCCTTTCTAAATTTGTTTCCGCCAAAGCTTCCACCTGGCTATACCTTTTATTCTCAAGCAAAGTTACGTTATTTTTAATCCCTCTAACAATCAAAATTGTTGATATTCCCCAATAAACTGGCAGTATCAACAATAAAACCAATAAAATAACCAAATACAATTTCCATTTTATTTTTTTAAGACTTCTTCCCGGCGCCTGTCCCGATCTATCGGGATTAAGGGGAGATACCGGTTTATCCGGAGAGGGTTTTTGAACAGCGGGTTTTACAACTTCATCAAAACTATCATCAAATTCTTCCTCTATCTTTTCTTCTTTTTTTATTTTTAAAATCTCCCCTTTATCAAGGGGAGAAACCGCCTCCGGCGGAGAGGGGTTTTTAATTTCCACCTCCAACTTCGCTTTTTTTTGTTTATAAAAATTTTCAATTTCTCCCTCGCCATTCTGTAGCTCTGTAGGAGCACAAGATGGTTCCTCTATAATCACCTCCATCTCTCTTTTTTTATGTTCTCTTTTAGCTGGCTCGGGGTCTGATTTAATTAAGTCTCCCTTTTTAAGGGAGATGTCCCGATTTACCGGGACAGAGGGTTTCTTCTTTCTACTTTCCTCGTCAGCCTTCGAAAAAAAATACTGCAATGTTTCAGTTATCCCATTTTTAAACTCTACTCTAGGTTCCCACCTTATTTTCCTAACCGATTCCTTTAATTTTTCTTCATCTATTTTTTCAATATTAATCTCTGCTTGTATCACCTTATATCTCGTCATCTTTGCCTCATCTATCAATGCTTTTGCTACTTCCTCACTATTAGTTTCCTTGCCCAAAATCAAAAATTTCTCCTTTTCTGTTCCCGACAAAAAACTAGCTCTCAAAACTGCCTCCACTAAATCTTCTACCGCCAAAATCCTAAATTTGCTCCTTAAACCCGGTAAAATCAAATTTTTATTAACCACTGCCAGCTTTATTGCTTCCGCTAAAAAATTATCTTCATCCATGCCTGGCCCATAGACCCCTTCCGCTTCCACCATTCTCCAATTTAAATCTAAATCATCCAAATTTTCTTTTATTTTTTCTGCCTTTTTCTTATCATTAATACAAACTATTGTAATTTTTTCTCCTTTAAATTGATCAGTCCCCCACAAATCTTTATCCCCTAAAAAATCAAAAACATAGTTAAATTTCCCGTCAACTTCCGATAAATCCATTAATAATTCAAAATTATTTATTTCGCTTAATCCCGCCACATAATCACCCACTCCAATCACATTCATATCTTTATTCGACAATTCTTCCGCCAATTTTTTAGCCGCAAACTGATCAATTCCAATAATTAAAGCATAAGGCAAAGCCGAATTCATAGTTTATTTTAACTTAATTATTAAACTAAAACGCTTTTATTCCCCTCCTTTTTTAAGGGAGGGGTCAGGGGTAGGTTTTATTTACGGTTATATTTCGGTTATTATGCGGTTAATTCATCTAAAATACGTACAAACATCTTTGTAAGACCATCCTTGGAACGTGAAAAAACGTCATAACCTAAATATATGTTTATGTTGAAAATTTGTGTAGGGGCAGACCGCTGTGTCTGCCCAAAATTAAAAAAAAACGTTCTAACCCGGTTCCAAATGGCCAAAATTTTAATCAAAATCTGTACTAATTTTAAGCAGGGAAATATATCAAATTTCTTATTTTTAAATTTGAAATCACAATTTTTTGTGGCCTTGAACGTGGGCGACCACATTCACCAGACGCAAAAAATTCCGTGATGAAAATTTAAAAAATTAGAAAGCTGCTCCCTGGCACATGCTCCGATTTTTTCGGAGTCAAAGGGAGCTGGCCCGATTTATCGGGACTGAGGGATTTTGATTAATGCTACCATCGTCAACAAACAAGCCATCGCTTCGGTCAAACCCGTTGTCCAAGCCGCTCCTACAATTCCAAATTTAGGAATCATAACTAAATTACCAGTAAAGTTTAAAATCAAAACTATTATTCCTAAAATCAACATTTGTTTTTGCCCACCTTTGGCAATTAAATTAAATCCAAACAGGTGATTAATATAAGAAAAAAAGAGGGGAATCAAAAGAATCCTTAAAACTGCTATTGATGGTTCAAACCCATTACCAGCCAATATTTTTATCATTAGCGGTGCCAATAAATAGGCTAGGGGAATTATAAATATCAAAGCCCCCAACATAATCAACACTGATCGTCTAAATAATATTTTTTTATCTTCTGATTTACCCGCTAATATTGGGAAAATACTATTCACAAAATAATAAGCCGGTTGCACCATATTAGAATAAATTTTGTAGGCCAACGCATAAAAAGCCACTTCTCTTATCCCAATAAATCTATCTATCATTAAAGAATCAATTGCCCGATCATATCCAGTAAATATTAATAAATAAACACCCATCGGCCATGACTCTTTCAATAAATTTAAAACAAATTTTTTATTTAAAAACTCTAATTTAAAGGTAACTAAAACTTTCTTTAATAATTTCCATCCAATACTTAAGCTTAGTATTCTTGTCACTAAATAAGTTCCAAACACCCACATCAAACTTATCAAACCAGGCCAAACTAATAAAATTATTAAAAATATTAATGGGAAAATAATATCCATCAATACCTTTAATTCCATTCTTAATTCCGTTTGAAATATTATCTCCAAACTTCCTGCCACCGAAGTAAACCAAATCATCATCAAAGCCACAAAAACCTCACTTTTAATCAGAGAAAAACCATTCCAGCTAAAAATTAAAATTATTCCTAAAATAAAAGCCACTAAGGTTGTTAATAATCTTGCCCAAGCCACCTGCATAAACAATTTATTTCTGTCTTCTCCTTCTTTACCTGAAGCTTCCTTTACTCCAATTACTTTTGTTCCAAAATCCGAAACCGAATCCAAAAGCAATAAAACTGAAGTTACTAACGCATAACTACCATAAACGTTGGCTCCCAATTTTCTAGTCAACAAGCCAGTTGTTACCAAGCTAATTAAAACCGTAATACCTTTGGCCACAATCTGCACCCAAGTATTCAAAATCGATTTTTTCAACATTACTTATTTTATCTTAAAGACTTCTCTCCTTGTTAAGGAGAGATCCCGGTTTATCCGGAGAGAGGATTAAACAATCGACAAAACTAACATCAGTAACCAAACATTTTGCGGCAAAGTCAACCAATAATGATCAACCATCCCACTAATCAATATCACTCCAAAAATTAAATAAAAAATCTTGTCTATTTTTTTATTTTTGAAAATTGAAAATTGGAATTTGAAAATTAACAGTCCTAATCCCAACAACCCTACTTCCGAAACTAATAATATAAATATATTATGCACCGGTTGAAGCCAAAAAATTCCATTGTTTTTTTGAAATTCTGGTAGTCTCACTAAAAAATTTCCTGCCCCAATCCCAAACAACGGTGATTCTTTTATCATTTTCATTCCTGCCAAGTTTAATTGCATCCTTTTTCCAATTCCATCACTATCCCATCCACCCAAAAAATCCGACAATTGATATTCCATATTTACTAATCTCAACGTAAATACCGCCGTCACTAAAAATAACAAAAACAAAACAATTATATTTGCCTTATTTTTCATTGTTTTAAATAAAAATCCCAAAAGCAAAATCAAAGTTAAAACCCAAATTGTTCTACTCCCCGAAACCATTATCCCTACTATCCCTAACCAAAACACCCCCCACCAAAAAAGCCTCCCTGCCTGCCCGCCCTCTGGCTGGGTCAAGGGAGGTGCCCGTAGGGCGGAGGGTTTTAACCACAAAAAAAGCATTATAGAAACTAACAAAAATCCCGCCAAACTATTCGGATGAGAAAAAGTTCCATAAGCTCTAATTAAGCCCCTTCCTAAAACCGACATTTGAGCAATTCCAATTGTATTAAAACTAAAACTCCTTTCCCCAAACCAATAAAAAATTCCATTTAAACTACCATTTTTAGCCATCTGTGCCACTGCCAGTAAACTTTCAAAAATTATCCAACAGGGGATCACTTTTATCAATTTCTCTTTAATTAAAGTTTTATTTTTCCTAAAATAAACCCAAGTTAAATAAATTTGTCCGATCCTTAACCATTTATAAATCGCCACCCATGGACTCACTGCCATCAAAATATTCACTCCCACAAATCCCAATATCAAAATAGTTTTAAAATTTAATAATTTTTTAAATTGTTTGAAAATTGAAAATTGAAAATTGAAAATTAATCCAACCAACCAAATAACATCCAATAAATACAAAGTAGGGGACAGATAATCAATCCTAATTCCCAAAACATAACTCCACTCCGGCCAAAAATGTTTACCTAATTGGGTTGGTATTAAAAGTAAAAATAAAAATAGCCCCACAACCTCATCTTAACACAAAAGAAAAGCCGCCCTGTCAAGGGAGATGTCCGTAGGACAGAGGGTTTGTTCCTTTAAATCTTTTTAATGACAATATGTCTTTCTTCTCCTTCACCTTCTGATTCACTGACCAATCCTTCAATTTCTGCCAACACCATGTGGCAAATTCTTCTTTCATAAGAACTCATATTCGCCATCGCTACCGGACTACCAGTAGTCAACACCTTCTCTGCCAAAGATTTGACCATATTTTCTAATCTTACTTTTTGCTCTCCTCGATAATTATTCACATCCAAAAGCACTCTAATTCCTTCACCGATTTGAGATCTCACTATCAAAGACAAAACAAATTGAATTGAAGCTAAATTTCTGCCTCTTAAACCAATTAATCCTGCTGGGTTTTTTACCGTTATTCCCACTAAAACTTGATTTTCCTCACCATCCATATCCTCTACAAACGCTTTCTCCACTTCAAAATTCATTTTTTCTAAGAGTTCGCAAGTGATTTTTAAGATTTTTTCGTTTCTTTTTTTGTTATCCATAGTCGCTATTTTATCACGAAAAATTATAAAAAATGCTCCCTTTTATCAAGGGGAGCTGTCCCGATTTATCGGGACTGAGGGGTTTTGTTCATTTTATTCACCACCATTTGTTGCACAATCATCAATCCTGAAGTGGTAAACCAATACAAAAGCAATCCCAATGAAAAGTTCCAACCAATAAAAATTGTCATCAAAGGCATCATGTAAGTTGATTGAGTTCTCATCGCCGCCATCATATCATCCTCCTTGTCCGCCGTAGCCTTGGCAGAGGCGGATGCAACCTTTGGTCCCGGCATCATTAACTTAGCACTCAAAAACTGTAAAACACCCGAACCTAATAAAAGAATCAAAGGTAATATCATTTGAATCCCCAATCCTTCCTTAAATAATTTCGAAGGAACTTCACTCAAATTCGAACCCAAAAAACCTAAATCAAATTTAAAAGTCTCATCAATCCTAAAAGGTTGAATCAAATTACTGTTAACTTTTTCCAAAGTCACTTTTCCTAAAGCAAAATTACTCACCATATTAAAAGCATAGAAAAATAACATCAACACCGCTAATTGCAAAATTTGAGGTAAACATCCAGACATTGGATTAACTCCTTCTTGTTTATAAAGTTCCATCTGAGCCTTAGCCAATCCTTGTTTATCCTTCCCATATTTCTCCTTTAATTTATTCAGTTTAGGTTGCAGTTCCCTAATTTTTCCAGCTGATTTCAAGCTCGGCCAAACCAATGGTAATAAAACTAATCTAATTATTATCGTCACAATAATAATGGATAATCCAAAATTGCCAAATAAATAATAAATAGCGAAAAGAGCATTTACAAATGGTGCTAAAAATAAATTCATAGACATTATTTTACCAAATCAACTCCACCTTTACTCCACTTATTACATCTTAAAACTCTTTTAAACCCTAACCATAATCCCTTAAACACCCCATATTTTTTCACTGCTTCATAAGCATATTCCGAACAACTCGGCGTAAATCGGCAATAATTTCCATGCGAAATATATTTCTTATAAAAAACCAATATTTTTAAAACTATTTTAGACATCTCAACACCTCTTTTTCAATTTCTTCCCTAGTTTTCCCTAAAATTTCCTGTTTAGTCAAAAAAACCACCCTTATTCCTTTTTCAAATCTATCCATATTATTTAAAATAATATCCGCCAATCTTCTTCTAATTTTATTTCTCTCTACAGCTTTTTTGGAAATCTTCTTTGACACCACAAAACCAAATTTTTTTTCATTATCATTCTTTTTACAGCTCAAAAAACCAAAAAGGGGAGAATATAAAATTCTCCCTTCACTTTTAATTTCTGCAAATTCTTTTTTTGTTCTGATTCTATTTTCTCTTTTCAACACAACCAATTTTAACACCAACAAACAAAGACTTCTCCCTTTTTTAAGGGGAGATGTTCCGATTTATCGGAACAAAGAGGTTTCATTTTAGGCAGTAAGTTTTGATCTACCTTTATTTCTTCTTCTTTTAAGAACATTTCTACCACCATGATCCATCATTCTTTTTAAAAATCCATGAACACGTGCGTGCTTTTTTGCTTTTCTTTGTAATGTCATTTTCATAACCGATATCTTACCATAAAAATCCAACAAAATATATTTATTTTAATTTTGAAGTTGCAATTTTTTATGGCCTTGAACGTGGGCGA
>CAYSME010000017.1:0-14947 GCA_964432085.1 uncultured Gammaproteobacteria bacterium
CCGCGTCCTTCTTCGGCTTTAGCAACCAAGGCATCCACCATTTGCTTTATTAAAACTTTCTTCAATATTTGGCAACTCAATTTAGTTGCCAAGAATAAACGAAATTGAAAATAAATTACTTCGATTCAATAAATTGTTAATGTACAAATACTTAGTTTAAGAAGACAAATTACTTTATCTTCTTATTTCTAAGTACAGTGGATTTATCCGCCGTAGCTTTCTTGGCCATCGAAGCTTTAGCGCAGTCGGCAGCGAAGGTGGACCTGGTCCCGCAGCTGCAGGACGACCTGTCCGAAATTTCGGACCGCTATAACCAAGTTGGTGGACTTGGGGAGATTCGAACTCCCGACCCCCTCATTGCAAATGAGGTGCTCTGACCAACTGAGCCACAAGCCCAGAATTAAAAGTACTTTTCGATTTCATAAAAAAACCGAAAGCGTCCATGCTTTCGGCCATTAATTCCTGTATCTACTTCTTTTCTAAACCGGCACACCTCCTCCATTAATTTGTGTTTTATTTTTTAGGTTGGCTTTTAGCATTTCGATAAGTGGAAGTATTCTACCTAATTTAAACTTAATCGTCAACACGCAAATTATTCCAAAAATTCCCATTTTCTCCTTCATATCCCAACGCCCAAAAACCCACCCCTCCCAATTGATTCTGCCTCACCAAATCCAATTTAATTTTCAAACTTTTTTCATTTTCATAATAAATTTGATGAATTTCTCCATTTTCTTCAAAAGTTATCCATGGTGTCATCGACAATTCATCCCACTTGACCGCCGAAGTTTCAACAAAGGCGGTATCGCTCATTAATTCTTTCGCATTTCTCCAGCTTATCATCTGATACCATCCTCTTTTAACCGCTGCTCCAAATTCACCAGAATAAGTTTTCCATTCATAACCATAAAGAGGATAAGCCATTATTATTTTTTTCTTATCCAAACTTAAATCTAATATTTTATCCACTATTTCCATAATATTTCTCTTTCCAACTTCCGAATCAATTGGTGCCACCGGTCCAACATAATCCACCCCTGGTCGATGAAAATCATAAGCCATCACAATTAAATTGTCTATTGAACTCATCAGACTCTCTAACTGAACTTCTGACCCTTTAATAACTGTATTAGCAAAAACATCCAAACTAATTTCTCCCAAATTATTTCCCTTTAATTTCTTTAGAAAAGAAATAAAATCATCTGATAAAACTGACATTGGATTTCCTTGATATTCAAAATCTACATTAACTCCATCAAATCTATTTACACCCTGAGCTTGCCGAAGGGCTTTTAATTGTTTAATCAAATTATCCTGTGCTTTGGCAGAATTTATAAATTTATCCAACTTTTCATCATCAAACATTTTAATTCCTAAAATATTTTTTCCTCCATTTTTCCAAATTAATTCTTTCTGTTTTAAATAAATTTCATTATTAATTTTTTTACCTTGATAATCCCAAATCAAATCACCATTCTCATCCACTTCTACTCCCAAAAAAATCAACTCATCAATTTCATTAGTGTATTCTCTGGTTTTACCGATCATATACGTTGGCAAAAACCCCACCACTTGTAATTCATCCTGAGCTTGCCGAAGGACCTTTTTATTTCCCAATGGGTTTAATATTTCTATTTTCCCTCTCCAATACAAATACCCAGCCAATATTATTAAAAATATTCCCAAACCCAAAAACACTTTTTTCATTTTCCAATTCTACCATCTGTGGGTGATGGGGGACTCGAACCTCCGACCCCCGTCTTATCAGGACGGTGCTCTAACCAACTGAGCTAATCACCCTTATTTTTAAAGTAACTCGAACCTCCGACCCGTCCCGATTTATCGGGACTGCTCTAAGTTTTAAGAGCTCTCCTAATAATCGAAGTCGGCCTCTAGCCGAAATCACCCAAAAGTACACCTATTGTAGCAATAAAAATCCTAAAATTAAATATCAAAAATCTAATTTCTCCCCCTCATCAAGGGGAGATGTCGATTTATCGACAAAAGGGTTTAAGCATGCAACCCTAAAATTGCTGGTGCCACCACTGATATTATCGTTATAATCACCGCTGATATTATTCCACCCAAAAACACACAAGCCATCGACTTTTTAAATTTTAATCCCATAAAAGCTGCCACCGCAGTTCCTGTCCAAAGTCCTGTCGTTGGCAACGGAATCCCCACAAAAGTAATCAACCCAATCTCTTTATATTTTTCCAATTTTTTAGAACCCTTTTGGACTTTTTTATCAATAAAATCAGTAAACTTTTTAAAGACTTTAACTGTTCTCATCCACTCTAAAATCTTATTAAAAAACAAATATATAAAAGGTGCTGGCACAAAACTCCCCAATAAACTAACAATAAACACCAACCAAGGATTAATATGATAACCAATAATTCCCACCGGAATTGCCCCTCTTTGTTCTATTAAAGGCACCATCGAAATTAAGAATATATATAGCAATTTCATTTTTTCAGTTTACTGTTTTTTCAAAAACATTTCCACTACCAACTTTGCCACATTAATCCCTGTCGATTTTTCAAATCCTTGAAATTGACATTGTCGATTAACTTCAAGAACATAAGAAACATCATTTTCATCTTTCATAATATCCACTCCACAATAATCTAAACCACAAACTTTTGCCACTTTTTCCGCCAATTTTCTATCACTTTCCGATAAATTCCAAGTTTCCACTTTTCCTCCCAAACTAAAATTACTTCTAAATTCATCACCCACCGCTGATCTCTTCATTGCTCCAATCGCTTTCCCATTCAACACAATTACTCTCAAATCCCATCTAGTTGGCAGACATTTTTGCCATAAAAACATTCCTACATTTTTTTCATTAATTCTTCTAATAAATCTTCTTAATTCTTTAAATGTTTCAAATTTTCTCACCGACTTCCCCTGATAACCCCTCTCATGCTTAGCAATTATCGGCCACCCAAATTCTCTCCAAAATTTACTTTCCAAAACTTGCTCTTTTGTATAAAAAATTCTGGTTGGAATTATTGGAATATCATTCTCCAAAAACACTCCATGTTGAGCAATTTTACCCATTCTTGTCCAATTCAAATAACCTTTATGATTGGCCGCAAAGACAGGTTTTTTAGTAAGGGCAGACCCTGCCTGCCCGCCTATGGTGGGTGTCTGTCCACCCAAAATCCGTATCGCCAAATTTCTTGCCTCAGTGTATTTTCCCGACCTAGTTCCCGCCACCCTAAACCACATGCCCAATGTGTTTTCTTTATTGATTTCCTCTCCTTTAATAAAAACTTTCGTCTCCCCATTTTCCAATTTAAAAGTCAAATCCTTATAAAGTGATCTGTTTACTTCTATTCCTAATTTCTTGGCCTCAGTTTCTAATCTATCCACCTCAAATTGGCTCTGTCTTAAAGACATTGTGAATGTAACAATTTTGGTCTTCATAAATTTTTACTTAAATTATAAATAACTGACCATCCCGCCACTGCGGGATATTTCAATAATTATTTTTATTGTAGGGGTGCGGCGTGACGCACCCTTAATTTTTATATATTGGGCGAATCACGCTTCGCCCCTACAAATTATTTTTTTAATGATACTAAAAATTTAACCATCTCTGCTGGCACATCAATTCCGGTTGCTTTCATAAAACCTTTAAACTGAGGCCCTTTATTAACTTCCCAAATAACCGGTTTTTTAAAATCATAATCTCTAAATGCCACATCAACTCCCGCTACTGCCAATCCACAAACTTTAGCTGCCTCAACCGCTAATTTCTTAACTTCTTCCGGCAAATCCGCCACTTCCACCATTCCTCCGGCCGAATAATTATTTCTAAATTCCGCCACCGAATTACTACTTCTTTTCATCACTCCCAACACTTTTTCACCCAACACCAATACTCTAAAATCCCCATCATTAGGGATAAATTCCTGCAACATATATCTCCTCCCCTCATTGGTTTCGCTTTTTCTTAAATCCCTCACCAATTTTTCTAATTCTTCCAAATTATCTGCCTTATAAACTCTCGTTCCCCTATCCCCCCCCGATCCTTTAATAATTACCGGAAAAGAAAAATCATTGCCCTTTTTAAGGGAAACGTCCCGAAGGGACAAAGGGTTTTGTTTTTTCATCATTTCAAACAGATACCACAAACTTCCATAAACCGTTTTTGGCACATCAATACCCGCCTTTTTCAAAGCTAACATTTGCCACGCCTTACATGCCATATCCGGTTTTCCATTTTCCACCAACGGATCAATAATGATCGGTGTACGGGCGGACCCCTGTGTCCGCCCTATCTTTTTGATCTGATTAATAATAAGATCCACCTCTTCCCAATGTTTTCCTGTCGTTCTAAAAAACAACACATCATATTCATCCACTTTTTTATAACCATCAAATTGTTTAATTTTATTTTCACCACTCAAATTTGGTCTAATTAAAATTTCTTTTTTTTCAGTATCAAAACAGACTCGGTTATACGACACCAAATCCAATTCCACATCTAATTTCTCTTGCCCACCGTAGCCTTGGCGAAGGCGGGTAGCCGCTTTTTTCACCAACACTAAATGTTGACTTATTTTCCCTCCAAAAAACACTGCTATCTTTGTCATATTTTAATATTATTAATTATTAATTCTTAATTTTGTTAAGTCTCCCTTTTGTCAAAGGGAGAAGCGGCGAAGCCGAGAGGGATTTCGCACTAACTAAAAACCCACTTAAATCTTTTCTCCCTAATAAAAATTTAGTCCTTAACTTTCCTCTATCTGCCACATTCACCGCTGTCATCACTTTTTTCCCATTCAACCAAAAAGTAATTCCAATCACCGGTCTATCATTGTGTTTTCCTAAACTAGACCGATAATTCCTGTAATACAAAATCCTATCCTTAGTCAATAATCCCAATCTTTCAGCCAAATTTCTATCAATTGAACTTCTAAATGCCCCTGTATCCACTTTAGCTCTAACATTCACTACTCTATTTTTTCCCTGTTTAATAATTGGACTTTTCTCTAAAATAGGACTAAATCCTTTCGGAATTTTAACTTGAATTATTTCAATCGGCGTCACCATTTTTCTTTTCTCTTTTTCTTCCACTTTTTCAAAAAAACTTTCCCCAAACAAATATTTAGACAAAGTAATTGCATGATCCACACTTCTAACTGTTATTTCATCTATTTTTTCTATTCTCGACTTTAATCCTGCCTTGTTACACACTTGAATCGATAATCCTGGTCTAGCATTTACTTCCAATACTTCCGGACCTTTTTCTTTATCCAATACCACATCCACTCCCATAAAACCTAAACTTGGAATTGCTTTTTGGCAACTAATCGATACTTCCAAAATTTCCCGCCAAAAAGGAATTTTAATCCCATTAACCTTTCTTTTTTTCTTTTTATTATAATCATATATTCTATAAATCGGTTCCCCATCCTCAATCCCAAATGTAGTTATCCCTGTCGCCAAATCCACTCCTAGTCCTATTGCACCCTGGTGTAAATTAGCTTTACCTCCAGATTTTTCGGTTGGCACTCTCAACATCGCCATTACTGGCACATTGTTATATACCACCACTCTAATGTCCGGCGTCCCCGATTTAGTCAAAGCCAAAAACAACGGATGAATTTTAATTCTTTCTTCCACTAAAACCGTGTCTGGCATCGAATGTAAACTAAATTTACCCGCTAAAATCTCCCTGCAATGCAAACTCAAATCATTACTATTAATCATTTCTCCATTCATTTTTTGCCATTCTCCTGCCCATTTTCCCCTCTTTCGAATAATAATGATTCCTTCTCCACCATATCCTGATTCTGGTTTAACCACAAAATTACCTTCCAATGTTTCCCATTTAAATTTAGTCAGATCCTGCTCTGACTTAAATCTGGCTATTAATTTTGGCACCGACACCCCTGCCTTAGAAAGCATTCTTTTAGTTTTAAATTTACTATCAGCAATTGCCTTTCCACTAGCGCTATTCTTTCTCAAATAGACCTTATTTCTCTCATTCTTAGTTAAAAATTGTCGATATTTTTTAAGATTAAACATATAGATTATTTATTTAAATAATTCCCTCCTTTTATCAAAGGAGGGTGATCTCGATTTATCGAGATCGGGTGGATTTTAAACGTATTGCCCCCTTAAATCTTTTTATTTCTGTCAATCTAATCCCAGAATAATTTCCAATCACCAAATTCGCTACCAATACTATTAATATAATCCAACCAGGATAATTCAAAACTAAACTTTGAATCATTCCAAAATTCATTACCATTGCTCCCACAATTGCCAATATAATTGTTCCTATTGTTAAATTTTTTGCCTCTTTTTTACTCTTTACCAATTGAGTTCTTGTAAATTCTTCAGCCAAAAGAATCATAAATAAAATCGGGAAAATAGAAATTTCGCTGATGTCTATCATATTCACAAAACTAGTCACCAACATCAAAACAAAAACTGCTACAGAAATAAACATCAAATTAATTGCTCTAGCCGGCCAAAAATGAATCTTAAATTTTTTCAAAACCATATTTCCCAATAAAGAAATCATCAAAATCAAGGCAAATAATAATAATCCCCCAAAAAATCCTGTTGCCAAAAAAGCCACTGCAATCATCGTTGGCATAAAAATTCCATAACCAGAAAAACCCACCACATAATGTAAAAACGACACCAAAGTTGCCACCAAAGGTAAAAGCAATAACAACACAATCGTATTAGTCGACACTCCTCTATCAATTGCCATTTTAATCATCCATCTAAAACTATTTATTCCGTTCCACTTTTCTACTGGATAGTCAATTTTATTACTCTTTGCTTCAGTAATATTAATAGTAGGTATCGCCGTTGGAACTAAAGTTGCACTGGGAGTTGCTGTTTCTATTGGTGTTGGAGTCGTTATGGCTAAAATTGGTTTTGTATTTAAAATAAAATTAAAACCAATCACTATAAATAATAGTAGGGCAGCTATTTTTTTCATATATTTATTCTAAACTAATTTGTGGCGTATTATAACACCGATTATGTTTAACCAACACTATGATTTTGTAGAGACGCCCCGCAGGGCGTCTCTACACCAAAACCAACTATTTTTGTGATAAAATTTTTCCAGATATGAAACCTATCTTAGCTTTCAAACTTGATGATATAAAACTTGGTCAAAATTCATCTACTCTTGGTAAAACCTACGGCTCTACCAGCGTTTTAATCTCCATCATTCTTAAAATTTCCATTACTGTCGCCGGAATTATTTTTCTAGGTCTTTTGATTTTTGGTGGAATTACCTTTATAATGAACGCAGGCAGTGGAGACTCTAAAAAAGCCGGTCAAGGCAAAAAAGCCGTCACCAATGCTCTAATTGGATTTGCTATTGTACTTTTCGCTTATATCATAATCCAAGTAGTAGAAGTTATCACCGGATTAGACATACTTAATCCTAAAATTTAAAAAAATGATCGCAATTTTTGGAAATATCAAAGCTCCAGTAAATAATGCCTATTTTACAGGCGAAAAAGGATCTGGTCTTTTTCTTTTTTTAAGTAATATTTTTAAACTCGCCGGAGTTATCGCTGGTATTTTCTTCGTTGTAAAAATTATTCTGGCTGGATATGGTTATCTTTCTGCTAACGGTGACGAGAAAAAAACTGCTGCTGCCTGGGCCAGTATTTGGCAAAGTTTAATAGGTATTGTCATTGTTGCTTCAGCCTTTATCCTTGCTGGAGTTATTGGTTATATTCTAAATATAGATATTCTCAATCCCACTATTACTGGACCAACCTCATAACAAAATGACTCATTTAACCAACAAGTTACTATCTGCTTCTATAAAAGGTTCCCTTACTGGTTGGGGAATTCCTACCACTGGTGGTGAAGAATCAGTCTCTAAAGTTGAAAATCTTATTAGCTCCATAATCGGCGTTTTAACTGTTGTCGGTATTATTTATTTTGTTATTCAAATAATTTTAGCCGGCTACACTTTAATTTCTTCAAAAGGAGATCCTAAAAAATTTGAAATCGCTCAAAGCAAATTAATTCATGATGTAATTGGTTTATTACTCGTAGTCGTTGCACTTGGAGTCACTGCTTTTATAGCCAAATTGTTAGGAGTCTCTAATATTTTTAATCTTAAAACTAGTCTCCCTACCGTTACTAAATAACCACATATGAACCTAAACAAACCAATCCTTGCTCAAATTACCAATCCTGTTTTAAAGGAAAATCCCACCAATCCAGATACTTATGTTAACGGCATCATCCAAACCATTATTACTCTTTTGATAATGGTTGGTATTTTATTTTTTCTTATTAATTTTATTTTATCCGCCTACCACATGATGTCTTCAAAAGGAGATCCGAAAAAATTCGAAGAGGCCCAAAAAAGTCTTACTTATTCCCTGCTAGGCATAGTACTTATCTTCATAGTCTTTGCTATTCTAAAAATTGTCGGTGCTGTTTTTGGAGTCGCTGGTCTGGAAAATTTAAGTATTTCCTGGCCCTCCCTTTAATATTTAAAATTTATTGATAGAATTAATTAATAATTATTAAAAATAAAATGATAAAAGAAATAAAAAATAAAATCCAATTCGCCGCTATTGCTGCTCCTATCTATGCTGCCGATAGTGCCATTACCATAGCTCCCAAAAGTGGTAGCAGTCTTGAACCTCTCAGCAACCTCACTGCTGGCGGTATAATTTCTGGAGCCATCAGTTTAGTTTTAATTGTCGTCGCTTTAGTTTTCTTTTTCATTCTTATTATTGGTGGTCTTAAATGGATAACCTCTGGTGGTGACGAAAAGAAAGTCGCTGCTGCTCGTGCTCAAATTACTAATGCGCTTATTGGTTTAGTTATCGTCTTTGCTGCTTGGGCCATTATGAAACTTATTGGCGTTGTCTTTGGCATCGACATTCTTGGAACTCTCACTATTCCTTCGTTCCAATAAAATCTATTCGATTATCAAAACCCTCCGCAAGGAGGGTTTTTCGTATAAATAGGTCTAAATTTTCGTATCTTTAGTTAAAATCTCAAGCAAAGCGAAGAGATTTTGTCTAAAGATACGACCCCGATTTGTCGGGGTTTATAGTATAATCTATTCATGACTTTACTTGCCAAAATGTCCACTTCCATTCCTGTTTTTGCTGCCAATTGGAGTGTTGGTGCTGATAAGCCCGCCACCATCAAAGATTTTGCCGTTGTTTTTGAAAATATCGCCCAAACTGTGGTTTATTTTGCTGGTGTTGTTTTTTTAATTATGTTCATCAAAGGCGGTTTCAATTATCTAACTTCCGGTGGTGATCCTAAAAAAACCGCCAAAGCCACTTCTGGTATAACCGTAGCTATTATCGGCATAGTCGGAGTTATTATCTCTTTCTTAATTATTAAGCTAATTGATACTTTCACTGGTGTTAATGTTACAGAATTCAAAATAGGTGAATAATGAAACATTTTACAATTATCCTGCTTTTTATAATCCTTTCTCTTCTGACTCCAACATCAATTTTTGCCCAATCATCCACCGAAAAAAATTATCAATGTGTTGTTATCCCCGTCCAAGAAGACACCACTCTACTCCAAAAAATCATAAACCTTTTTACCAGTAAATTCATTAGAAATAAATATCAAATCTCTCAAAGAGACGATAAAAAAATTTATACCGACATGGTTTCGTATGATTCCAAAGAATCCAAAAATAATGATCCCGACAAACACTCACACCCAGGCAGTCGTCTAAATGATAAACAATCTCAAGAATGTTACAAAGGTCATATTATTAGAAACGTTATTCTAGAAGATATGAAAGTTTCTTCCGAAGCCACCAGTGCCGCCGAACAAGTCGTTGATCCAAAATATGAAAACACCAAACTTGATCAAGTCTGCCTTAAGTCAGGAGATGATTGTAATCTAGTCAGAGTTGCCGACTTGGCTATTTATTTTGTCCAAATAAATCAGGAATTTTATTGTGACGATGAATATAAATTTGTGCCTATCGACGGCGATGTTATTATTGCCGTCAATAAATATATTGAAAAACACAAAAACGACTCCGATTTTGAAGCTCCCATTTCCTCGGCTAAACTAGATTGTTACGATGTGGTCTACAAAGATTTTTATCTAATTCCCCACAAGGCCGATAAAAACGAAGAAAATTCCAAAAAAATTATTAAAACCCCAATTTCCAAATCAGATCAAAATTCAGGCAACAGTGACAGCTCTGACACTGACGGATTAGAAGATCAATTAGATCAAAATTTTTCAATCTATAAAAATGAAAAATCATATAATTCCAAAGCTAATGGGTTAGAAGGTCTTTACCCTAAAGGCTGGTTAAAATAATTTTATTTATGCTAGAATTATTTATATGTCCATAAAAAACATTCTTCACCGATTAAATAGCCGTGATATTCGATTAATTCCCAATTTTTCTAAAAAAGCTAAATTTGCTTTTATTTTAATCGCTTTTATCTTTCTTGGTTTTATCACTCATCAAATTATCGCCGCCGACATGAGCGAAGCTGTCGATAAATATAAAACCAAACAAGAAGCCCTTCATGAAGGCAACAACCAAGAAGCTTGGATGAATGAATCAATCGGCAGTAACGCCATGTCTATCAATAATATGTTAGTCGGCGATATTGATTTTAATGAAGATGGAACATTAAAAACCGGTTGGGTCCCAAAAGGAGCAATAGGGTTAGCAAATCAAGGAATTGCTTATTTATATAATCCCCCATTTTCAGGAGTTCAATATATTGCTCAAGTTGTTAATAATTTTCTCGGTAAACCAGCCTATGCTGCTACTGGTTACGAGGGTTTACAAAGCCTCATTCCTCTATGGAGAGGTTTCAGAAATGTCACTTATATACTTTTCTCTATTATTTTTATCGGTATTGGTATTGCCATCATGCTTCGCATCAAAATCAGTCAAAACGCCGTCATTACCATTCAATCAGCTATTCCAAAACTTATCACTAGTCTAATTTTAGTCACCTTTTCCTATGCCATAGTTGGTTTATTAATCGATCTAAGTTACGTCATTGAAGCTTTAGCTCTTTCTATAATTTCTAGTGCCAGTGGTTCTAGTTTAAATATTTCCGAAACCATTTCTAATCCAAATATTTTTGGAAGAGCTTTTAGTTTAATTAGTACCGGCGCTATAACCACAGCTGCAAGTACAAGCTTATTAGGAATTGTTGGTACGATAATGGGAGCACTAATATCAAACGCAGTTGGATGGGCCATTTTAGCAATTACCGGCATTCTTCTCATTATAATAATTTTGGTAGTGCTTATAGTACTACTTGTCACCATATTTAAATTCTTTTTTGGTTTAATGAAGTGTTATATAAATATTCTTCTTCGAATTGTTCTTGGTCCTTTAGAAATTGCCCTCGGTGCCATACCCAACATGAAAATGGGATTCAACACCTGGATATTAAATATTGTTGCTAATTTAGCTGTTTTCCCTATAACTTTAATCTTTATTGTTTTAATTAAAGTAATAATGGAAGCCATTAATAAAGGCAATAATATTTGGACACCTAGTGGTTTAGGATTTTTATCTGGTGGAGGACTTTTATCTTTGGCCATCGGCATTGGAGGATTAGCCCTAATTTCCAAATTACCTAAACTTATTCCTGAATTAATCTTCCAAATCAAACCATCTGGTTGGGGCAAAGCTATCGGTGAAAGCTTCGCACCTATAAACAGAATAGCCAGTGGTGGAGTTAAATACGGTATAAGTAGTGCTGGAAAATCCATAGGTAAACTAGGATATGAAGCTGATGGAGAAACAGAACGTGCCGGTCGACGCGCTAGAGTACAAAGAGGATTAGGAAGAATAACTGATTACTTCACTGGTAAACATTAAAATTTTTTCATTACCTCTAAAAGCCTATTTGCATAAGCTGTATCACCAAAATCTATAGCTCTCTCAAACGCAACCACCATTCTCCTATAATCCTCATCAACTGATTTATTTTTGATACTATCAAAAACTACCTGTAACTTTTGCATACTATCTGTAACTTCACCTCTATACGATTTTTTCTTTTGTTTCTCCAATAAATTATATGTTTTATCTCTTTCAGACCTTTCATGCCAAGATGAACTAATCGCTTTAAAACTACTGCTACTAGGCATCTTCCCAGCATTAATCTGTACCCCCAATAATCTCATTACCTTATTTAAATTAATTTCATTCGCATTTAACCCTAAACCTATTCTATTACTTGTCAAAACATCATAAACAAACAAATCATAATTTATATCAACTTTCTTTTTTCCTAATTGTTTTTTTAAAGGTATATATTCGGATGATAATCTTCCATAATCAGCCCCAAAAACCCCTACCAACATTGATCTAATAACCTCAGGACTCCTGGTATAAGAAAAAGGCCTAATCTTATTTTCTCCCTTTCCTATTGATATTCCATTCACCGTCCCAAACATACTCATTATTTTTGTTCCAAATTCACCTAAATCCTCAACTTTTTCTTTTCCCATTATACATCTGCCAGTAAATACAGCTGCGTCAATTGAGTCAAAAAATTCATTTTCAAAAGTAGTTGAAGAATTAGATTTAAAACGAAATGCTGGTTGGCTTTCATTTTTAACAAATTCACCCTTATCATCATAACGCCCATAATTCATCATTAATTCTGCAAACGAAAAACCCTTATTAAAACTTTCATTTTCGTCTAAATCTCTATTTTTAAATTCCAAATCTCTAGAAGTATTAAAAAAGTCAAAAAATCCATAATAAGTCTTGTCTGGAAAAGGATTAAGAGAACCATCATAGACCTTCTCCATAATCGTCTTATTTCCATCAATCGGCTTACTTCTACGACCAATAATTTTTCCCCGTCCATCTCTAACATCTTCACCCAAATCTCTTTCCAACTTTGCCACTGTTAATATATATCTTCCAACTGGTCCCCCAAAGTATTCAGATTCCAACAAAAAATCTTTATCACTTAAATGCCGTACCTTCCCTGATTTTTCTACCTGCCACTTAGCTCTCGCTTTATATTCTGGGTTTAAAGTTCTAATCGCATCACTTATCACTCCATTAAAAGTTGGTAAAATTCTTTTTCTATCAGCCAAACTCGAATCACCCATAGCATAGAAAAAATTATATGCCGTATAAGCATTCATTTTGCTTAAATAACCTGCCTTTTTATTCCCATCTTCGTCCAAAACATAATCTCCTTTTTTATGAACAATTTTATGGTTTTCATCATAAACAGTTTTTTTATAAACTTCCCACACTCCTTTACCTGCATCCACAATTAAATTATTTCCCAACCAATCCAAAACATAATCTCCTTTTTTATGAACAAGTTTTTTATCTTTATCAAAAACATCATCTTTATAAATTTGCCAAACATTATCACCATCCACCTTAGCAACACCTTCATTTATTGCCTTTTTATTCGCTTCTTTTTGTTTATATTTTGCAAAAAATAATGCCAAGCTCTCTTCGTACCCTTTAATATCTTTTATTTTTTTAAAAACATCAGTATCAAGTTCTCTAATAAACTTTCCCAAATTTTCCGGAGTTTCCTTATCCACTACTACTCTTGGTTCTCCTTTTTTTAAAACTCTACCATCTTTATCTGTATAAGCTCCATCACCATTTTCAGCATTAAAATCATAATAATAAGATTTTTCTTTATACCTCAAGCATTGAATTCCATTTTGATCAGTAGTTTTATCACCAATTTCACATAAATCATTTAACATTTTACTAACCACTAGTTTAAAATCATCATCAAAAAGAATTTCCAACTGTGCATGAGTAAAACCAAAAACAGAATCATTACTCATCACTTTATCTAAATCTTTCTTAGCATACATCAAATTGGCAGCCGCTCCATTTACCGCTATCATATATTCTATTTTCGATTGCAATGTTTCTGGTAACTCCTTAAACCACTCTGGTGGAGTATAAGATGTCCATCTCATCGCATGGTCCATCCATTTCATCGCCTCGGCACAAAACTCAGGCGATAACTCCCACCTTGAACCACCTTCCCACTCACCAGTGTCCTTGTTAAAAACCGGCGGTTCATAATCAACACTAGAAGTACCTTTTCCATTATCAATACCAGTCATTTCTTTTGTTAATTCTGTCATTTTTTTTACTGCTTCTACTAATACTGCCGTCACATCCGCCTTATCTGCCGAACCATCTTCAGTTTTAAATTCACCTCTTAAAATAGCCGCCTGTTCACTTAAATAAGTCGTAAATAAAGTTAGTTCATCTTCATCTTCAACAGGAACATCCATTTCCATTATTTCAACAACCTTATTTTCAATTACTTCCGCTTTTATATCCTTTCCCGATTTAACAGCCGTATTTGCACGTTTATATAATTTATTTTCTTCCAATTCTTTCACCTTACCTCTAATTTCAGGATTTGTAATAATTACTTCCTTTATTCCTTTAACCATATCCAAATCAGAATGTCCATCATTATCATAGAAACAACCTTTTGGTAAAACATCTCTTATTCCTCCAGTATAAAGTATAGTTTGTAATTCTCGATTTTCACTAGTATTTATTGCCATTGGAAATGATCTTCTTAATACATCAAAAACCTTATCAGATCTTTCAATCGCTCCCAATGGTGCATTAGGATCATTTCTTATATTTACCAATTTTTCATAGGATGAGAAACCAATATCACCATCAGACAACCTTATTGAACTAACAATTAAATCCAATGCATTAGTTCTATCTTGTTCAGACGGAAAAAGATCTTTTTCTAAAATTTTACTCTGATTTATTTTTTTAGCCGTCTTTTCAATAGAAGACTCTATTGATTTTTCTTTACCCATAATAAAACCTCTTTCTAGGTTACTTATCGGTTGAAACTCACTCATACTCAAATTATACCAAATTGTGAATTCTAAGTTGAATCCGAACACCTCTTAGTAAATTGATAACATTTTA
>CAYSME010000018.1:0-6630 GCA_964432085.1 uncultured Gammaproteobacteria bacterium
AAATACACATTTAACCTAACTTTACATATTTATTGACTTCATAAATACTTATGATATATTTTGATATATGAGAAAAGAACATAAATTAGGATCAAGAACCCCAAGAGAATACCGTGACCTAGCAGCTACAATTTTTAAAGGATATAAACCAAGAATATCACCTCAAGAAACAACAACAGATTCTTTCTCAAAGAATTGTGACTCCAGTGGGAGTCGAACCCACGATTGCCTGGATGAAAGCCAGGAGTCCTAGGCCACTAGACGATGGAGCCATGTCTTTTATGGCGAAACCCCGACACTTCGGGATGGAGCCATGTGGTAGATGGTATTTTAACAAATCACACAGATTTTTTCACCAATTCAGTTATTTTATATAATGTCCTCTAAGTGGAGACACATAGTGTTTGGTAAAATCAATAATGATCTATATTTTCCACGGCGATAACCAATTTGAAAGTCGCCAAGCCTTTAATAATCTTTTAGATCAAAATAAAAACGCCGATATCCTTCGTCTTGATTCCAAAAATATCGATCCCGATAAAGTTAATCTTTTTCTTCAAGATTCATCTCTTTTTGATACTCAAAAAATTCTTAGCATTAGTAATCTATTTTCTGCTAATAAATCAATCCTGGATCAAGTTCTTAAATTAATTAATCAAATTAAAAACATCGATGTTGTTATTTGGCAAGATAAAACTCTTACCGCCACTCAAATCAAAACCCTCAAAAATGCTCAAGTTAAAAATTTTCCTTTAGACAATAAATTATTTTCTTGTCTCAATTCCATTAAACCTAAAAATATAACTAAAGTTATTCCTCTTTATCACCAAGTCATCAATCTTGGTCTCTATGATTTATTTTTATATTTTTTAAAAAATAATTTCCGAAAACAATTAACTTCCTATCCTAAGTTTGATCAACAAATTATTAAAAGATTTTATCTTCAATTAATTGAACTAGATTTCAAAAACAAAACTGGAAAATTAACTTTTCCAAAAGAATTGGTCTTGGAAAGATTACTGACTAATTTAACGAAATAGTTAACAATAATAACTATTTCTCTTTCATTTTAATCAATAACTCTGTATTATTTAAATATGAAAGATCAAGAAATTTTATGGTTTAAAGATATTAGATTTGAAGATATTAATTTAGTTGGCGGTAAAGGCGCAAATTTAGGCGAAATGTATAATCTCGGAATTCCTGTCCCCAACGGATTTGTTGTCCCTGTTAATGTTTATTTCCAATTTATTAAAGAAAACGATCTTCAACCTAAAATTGCCGCTATTTTAAAAACTACCGATGTGGACCAACCTGATCAACTTTTAGATGCTTCCAAAAAAATAAGAACTCTTATTAAAAAAAGTCCGATCAACTCTCAAACCGAAATTAAAATAATGCATGCCTATAAAAAACTTTCTGATTTTGGTGGATTAAAAGATGTTCCTGTTGCTGTCCGCACTTCCGCCACAGCCGAAGATACCGCCGATGCCTCTTTTGCCGGTCAAGGTGATACTTTTTTGAATGTCGTTGGTGAGACAAACGTTATTAATCGTATTCGCGATTGTTGGTCCAGTCTTTTCACTCCCAGATCAATTTTTTATCAAGTTAAAAAACATTATAATCATTTTAAAATTGGAGTCGCTGTTCCTGTTCAAAAATTAGTTCAATCAGAAGTTTCCGGAATTGTTTTTACTGTTAACCCAGTCACTAATGAAAAAAATCAGATTATTGTTGAAACCATTTGGGGTTTAGGTGAATATATTGTTCAAGGTATTGTTTCACCAGATCAATATATTATTAATAAAAACGATTGGACCATTGCTTCCGAAAATCATCTGGAACAAAAAACTCAATTATTAAGATCAGAACACGAAACAAAGGAAGTTGAAGTACCAAAATCTAAACAAAATAAAAATAAAATTGATCATGCCATGGCCATAAAAATCGCCAAAATTGGCCAAAAACTACAAGAACATTATAAAAAGCCCCAAGACATAGAATTTGCTATTGATAAGAAAAAAAATCTTTTTATTGTTCAAACTCGCCCTATCACTACCGTTATTTCTAATCAAAAAACCCTTGATAACCAAGCCACATCTATTACTCAAAAGCCAGATCTTGTTGGCGAACAAGCCAGCCCTGGCACTGCCTCCGGTGTGGTTATTATTATTAAAAGTCCAAAAGAAATTAACCGCGTTAAAAAAGGCCAAATATTAGTTACCACCATGACTGCCCCTGATTTTGTTCCAGCCATGAAAATCGTCAGTGGTATTATCACCGACAAAGGCGGACAAACTTCTCATGCTGCCATCGTCAGTCGAGAATTAGGTGTTCCTTGTGTTGTTGGCACCAAAATTGCTACCAAAGTTTTAAAAGAAGGCGATATTGTTACTTTAAACGGAACCACTGGACAGGTTTGGAAAGGAAATTTAATTGACAAAAATGCTCCTGTAATTAAAAAACAACCGTCAACTACTAAAACCGCCACTAAAGTTTATGTTAATTTAGGTGAACCCGACTTGGCCGAAGGTATTTCTAAAAGAAACGTTGATGGTATTGGTCTTTTACGGGCTGAATTTATGTTGGCCAATATTGGTATTCATCCAAAAAGAATTATTTCTGAAGGTACCCAAAAACAATATATTGATAAACTTGCCAAAGAAATGGTTAAATTTTGTAAAAGTTTCAATCCCAGACCAGTCATTTATCGAGCCACTGATTTTAAAACTAACGAATATCGTTCATTAAAGTGGGGTAAATTATACGAACCAGAAGAACCAAATCCATTAATGGGTTTTCGTGGCGCTGCCCGTTATATTAGTTCTCCTGATGTCTTTAACATGGAACTTGAAGCCATTAAAAAAGTCCGTAATGAATACGGCTATAAAAATTTATGGCTTATGATTCCTTTCACTCGTACCCCTCACGAATTATCTGAAGTTAAAAAAATCGTTACTAGTGCTGGACTTTTACGTTCACCATCTTTTAAATTTTTAATGATGGCTGAAATTCCCAGCAACGTTATTCTTTTAGATAAATTTATTGATGTCGGCATCGATGGTATTTCCATTGGATCAAATGATTTAACCATGTTAACCCTTGGACTTGACCGCGACAATAACGAAGTAGCTAAAAGTTTTAATGAAATGGATCCAGCTGTTCTTTGGTCTTTAAAAAGATTAGTAACCAAATCTAAAAAACGTGGCATTATGTGTTCTATTTGTGGACAAGCACCCAGCAATTATCCAGAATTAGTGGAAAAATTAGTTCGTTGGGGTGCTACCAGCATCTCCGTTAGCCCTGACGCTATCGATGCCACCCGAGATGTTGTTGCCTGGGCTGAAAAGAGAAAAATCAGTAAAAAATAACTGTCATTTCACCCTTAGGTTTATTTTCAACAGCAGGTAAAACTTCTTCAAATTTTTTTGTCATTTCTCGAACTATTACAATTTGCGTCTCACTTCCATAAACCGTTTTAATTTGTTCTTCTAATTTTTTAATTCTAAAAGGGGATTCATAAACGATTTTTGCTCCATCAAACTCTTTATATTTTCCCAAAATCTTTAATCTCTCACCATCTTTTTTAGGTAAAAATCCCAAAAAACAAAATCTACCCGACGGTAACCCTGATAAAACCAAACCATTAATAGCCGCACAGGCTCCCGGTAAAGAAGTATAAGAAATACCTAAATTACGGCATTTTTTAATTAATTTCCAACCTGGATCAGAAATAATCGGTGTTCCTGCATCTGTTACTAAACCAACTTCACTTCCATTTTGTAATAACTTTATTATTTCCGGAATTTTTTGTTCTTCGACTTCATCATAAAAAGAAATTAATTTTGGTTTATTTTTTATTTTTAAATTTGCCAATAACAATCCCGTATTTCTAGTGTCTTCACAAAGCAAAAAATCTAATTTTTCTAATGTTTCCAACGCTCGCAAAGTAATATCTCCCAAATTTCCAATCGGCGTCGCAATTATATATAACATAAGTAATTTTACCTATTTTAATTTAATTAACAATTAAACATTTTTTTTAAAAAAAAAGCCTTATGCAGCAATACACACAAGGCTTTTTAACCCACTTTTTTTATTTACTTGGCACATAATTTATCAAATTCGCAATAACTACAACATTATCTGTTGTAATACCCGAACCTGACCAAGAACGCCAACAACTAATAAGCAGTAACCTACCAGGAATATCTTTTGTGGCCCTTTCATCGGTCATCAGATCAGTTTTTGCTATAATAAAAACCTCTTCAACCAAATAAGTAAATTGTCCCGACTCAGTAATTATAATAATTTCATCATCACTTTTTAATAAATCAATATCATCAAAGATGATTTTTTTACTATCATAATTAGTTGAGTGTCCATATAGATAAGTTGTAAAATCAATTTGTCCGTCAATATCAACCGTATTATCTAATGTAGTTCCAGGTCGTCCACCACCAGACCACCAAGCAACACTATTCCAAGAAACAGGATAAACACCACCTTTTTCTATTACCATTTCATCGGTGTACTCCAAAATAGAATGATCAACATCTATTGTCGAAATTATAATTTCCAACGGAACAACAGGAATAGTAGATGATGTATTTGCCTTTACAATATTTGGTGTCGAAAAATCCACAACACTAAAGTCAAAATCATTAAACACAGTCTCATCTTTTACGGGAATTTCAACAACTTTTTCTATCACCACACTTTGGTCTTGGTAATAACTAGGTTGAAACAAAATCAATCCAAAAAAAATTACAATCAATACAATATTTTTTAACAATTGCGACAACATCAATAGCTCACCCTTCCACATTTTATTTTTAAAAGAACTTTACCGCTTTACAAATTACTATTACAAATACAAATTAAAGGGAATATTACCCTATTTATCCCAAAAAGTAAAGGATTTGTATCAAAATATATTTTAATTACTTTTTTAAAAACCATTGTTTAAAAAATAAAGCGTTTTACAATTTATATAAATTAACATAATCCTATAACAATTATTATTTAAATAATTAAATAAAATAATAAACACTAATATTGTTTATCCACCCAATAAAATATTAAATTTATCAATTAATAGACATTACTGAATTCAATATGTTACAATCCTTATAACGATATGTTATAACAAAAATCTATTGAAAGGAGATAAACATATTGGAGCAAATTAACAATCTACTTACTATAAGGACTATAACTGTCCTCATTCCCGCCCATAATGAAGGGAAACAAATTGTAGAAACGCTTGAAAGTCTTCGTAACCAGTCGCATCCACCAAATAAAATAATCGTTATTGCAGACAATTGCACCGACGATACCATTATCAAATCTCAAAATTTTGGAGTAGAAGTGTTTATAACCATCAATAACACCAAAAAAAAGGCTGGTGGATTAAATCAATGGCTTGATATCCATTTAAATCAAATAGACGACCATGACCTAGTAATGGTTATGGACGCCGATAGCTCACTAGAAAAAAATTTTCTAGAAAATGCATTGATGTATATTAATCAAGGTTATTCTGCTTGCGGAGGTGTTTTTCAAGGCAAACCCGGAGGAGGAATCGTTGGAATGTTTCAACGTAACGAATATGCACGTTACGCCAGAGATGTTGATCGTAAAGACGGAGCTACTCTCGTTTTAACCGGCACAGCCACCGTATTCCTCGTATCGGCTCTAAAAAGTGTTATCCAAGGACGAAAAGACGGAATTCTGCCATGTATTGATGGCGAAAGTCATGTTTATGACACTGGTGCATTAACCGAAGATAATGAATTAACATTCGCTTTATTACACTTGAATCACATAATCATTGCCCCAAGCGAATGTGCTTTAACTACAGAAGTCATGTCGACATGGCATGATCTTTGGAATCAACGCAGAAGATGGAAACGTGGTGCTATTGAGAATAATCTTCAGTATGGAATCACCAAAGTGACGTTAAAATATTGGGGATTACAAATATGGGGTTTTCTAGGTATTTTGGTAACCGCCTTATATCTAAGCAGCCTTATATACGCAATAACAACCAATAATCTACATTTCCAATTAACTTGGATCATAGTAACAATTGTATATATGATAGAAAGGATGGTGACTGTTCATAAAAGAGGTATATGGCAAACTATTTTGGCAGGAACACTAATATCAGAGATGTTTTATGATATCTCTCTACAAGGTGTCCACCTAATAGCATTTATTGATGTAGCCAGAAAAGCAAAGAAAAAATGGTAAAGAAAGGAAGTGATTACATGTATTCTCAGAATACAATCCCAGCAGCAGCTACAGGGATTGTAATAACCGGTGCAACGTTTGCATTTAATGGATGGGCATTAATTTTTATATTTTGTGCTTTTTTTGCATTAATTGGTGCAATATGCGCAATAAAAAGGACATTCCCAATACCCGTTTTTGTCAAAACAGCACGCAATAATAAAAGATTTAAGAAATTAAATCAACACAGTAAGTAGCAAAATGGGATACTATTTTTGAAAACTTTCATTTTTATGAAAACTAAAAAATAGTATCCCAAAACCCCTTTAATTTACTAAAAAACTAATTAAATCTTCTAATTACTTCCACTACTTTTCCTCTAATTTCCACATCTGT
>CAYSME010000018.1:6640-14297 GCA_964432085.1 uncultured Gammaproteobacteria bacterium
TGATTTCTTCTTCTTTTTTAGAAAATAATTTAGCTGTAAATTCAGTGATATTTTTCTTTAAATCAAGATAATTATCATTCATTAAAACTAAAAAATCCCTTTTAAATTTAAAAGTTATCGATGACATTTTAATTAAATCTTCTAATTACTTCCACTACTTTCCCTCTAATTTCCACATCTGTGGCATAAATAGGGGACATGGTTGAGTTAGCCGGTTGTAATCGGATTCTAGTCGCCTCTTTATAAAATCTTTTAAGTGTGGCAAAACCATTTTTCAAAACTGCCACTACAATATCTCCATTATTTGCTTCTTTTTGCTCACGAACCACCACATAATCGCCACTAAAAATTCCATCGTCAATCATTGAATCTCCCTTCGCCTGTAAAACAAAAGATTGATCACCAGGTCTTACTAAACTGGCATTCACTCCAATCGTTGCGTTTGGGTCAGTATATGGCTCAATTGGTTCACCACAAGCAATAAAACCCAACACTGGTAACTCCACAAATGAAGCAGATATTTTTTCAATAAAATTATCTTTTTTTGCCGAATCTAAAACTTCTATTCCTCTCACCGCTCCTTTATATCTTCTGATTAATCCTTTTTTTTCTAAAACTGCCAAATGTTCATGCACAGTTGCTAATGAAGAAAGTCCTAAATGTTGGGCAATTTCAGTTAACGTCGGAGCATATCCATATTTTTCGATATTATCTTGGATATAATCTAAAATTTGTTTTTGCCTTTTATAAAGAATTGTTGCCATAAACAAATAATACGCGAATAATACCCGAAGTCAATAACTTAAATTAAAATCCAAAATATATCCTATAATTTGACAAAATTCCGATTTTTAAGTACAATACTTCACTTTTATTAAATAATTAAAAGCTAATTAATTTAATAAATTCGTTCCTTAAAAGAAATAAAACTCAAAATTTTTATATTCTTTGCAATATATTTTTGCAGATCAATTTTGGTCTTCAGCAATATATTGCAAAACAATATAAGATCAGAAAGGATGTGTCTCCAATGTTAAAAACATTAAAAAAAATATGGAAGTTTGTAACCAGTCCTTACAGGATATTTTATGCGTTCTATTATGTTTTTAATGCTCGCAGAATTATTAAAAATCCAAAACCAATCATTCCACCCAAAAACGCTATCAGCTGCAGGACCAGGATTGTTAATCCCAGCGAAGGTGAAGAGAATTTTCTTTATGTAAAAATCAAACCAGAGTCAAAATGGAAATTTTACAAAAGAAAGTTTGCGGTTACATTTAACGGTGTAATATTTTACGAATTACCAAGCTTCACACCATGGAAAACAGATGAATACACTCAAGAAGGAGAAATTAAATTTGGTCTCAATCATTTAGTTATTGAAGAATATCCAAATATTAAAAATATAATAACCTGGATTTAAACCAAAAAAAGGAGAGGAATTATGCTAAATAAAAAGCAATCTGATGCTATTTGTAAAATTATCTTCAATGAAAGTAATATTACTTATAGCGAAGCACTCGAGCTAAAAAACAAAATCCAAAACGCAATCAATCAAGGCAAATATTCAGAGATTATTTCTATAATAAAAAATTCTGCCCTTGAAGAACAACACCAAAAAAATATCATTCATATTTTATCCTGAGTTTTATCTCTCGCACTTAAATGCCGGCAGGCTTGTGTATACCCACGACACAAACACCACCGGCATTTTTTCCGTCAAAATTCCAAGCTATCAATGCTATATTATAGTATCTCTATGTTTTTTATTTTTCTAATCTCTTTCTTTCTTTTTTCCCTAAATCCCGTCAAAGCTCTCAACGAATTCAAAACTCAACAAAAAATAACTTATCAAATCGACAACCAAGGCAACGCCATAGTCGATCAGGAAATTCAATTAGTTAACAACTATTCCGAAATTTACCCCACCACTTATCAATTAATTTTATCCGGTCCAGCCCTGGAAAATGTCACCGGTACCGACAATAAAGGAAATATCATTCAAAAAATTGATCGCCAAGACGATCTTAATACTATTAATATTAAATTTAACGACAGCAATCTAGGCAAAGATAAAATTACTAAATTCAATTTAAAATATACTATTCCCAACCTAGCCACTCAAAAGGGGAGTATTTGGGAACTGCCAATTCCCGAAAATAAAAACATAAATCCTACCGATACTAACGAAACCACTATAACAGTTCCCATTCTATTTGGAAATCTTTCTTTCTCTTCTTCCAATCCCAAAAACACTCTTCCACTAAATAATCAAACTCAAATTTTCTTTAACAACACCAATCAAAAAATATTTTTAATTTTCGGCAATTATCAGCTTTTTGATTTTAACTTTAAATATTTTTTGCAAAACTCTACTAAACAAACTCAAACTTTAGAAATTGCCATCCCTCCCCAAACCGACAGTCAAAAAATAGTTTATAAAGAAATTTCTCCAAAACCATTTAATGTCAGAATCGATGGTGATGGTAATTGGTTGGCTCAATACAAATTAACTACCAACCAAGAATTAGAAATAGAAGTTTCCGGACAAGCCAAAATCATACCCAATAATATTAAATCTTCGATAAACCAAAATGATTATTTAAAAGAACAAAATTATTGGCCCATTAATGATCCGTCCATCAGACAAATTATCAGCTCTTTAAAAACCATCAAAGACATCTACAACTACACTGTCAACACTCTTACTTATGATTATAATTCAATTAATGCTTCCGAACGTAAAGGCGCCCTAAACACTCTTCTTTCACCAAACACATCAATTTGTACCGATTTTACTGACCTTTTTATTACCCTTGCCCGAGCCAAAGGTATTCCCGCCCGCGAAGTTGAAGGTTTTGCTTATACCAATAATTCTAAAATAAAGCCCATTAACTCCAATTCTGACATCCTCCACGCCTGGCCTCAATATTATGATTCCGAAAAACTTGCTTGGATATCTATTGACCCCACCTGGGAAAAAACAACCAATGGTGTTGATTATTTTAAAGATCTCGATCCTAATCATTTTGCTTTCGTTTTTCATGGTCTTAACAGTGAAAATCCACTCCCTCCCGGCGGTTATAAAAATAATCACAATATAAAAACTGTCGAAGTTGAATTTGCCAACCAAGAATTAATTCCCAACTACGAGAAACTTAAAATTACTTCTCTAAATAAAAAAATCTATCAACCATCGGTAATTGAAATCTCCAATCAGAATAATAATTCTATCTCTGATTTAAAAATCAGCTTGCCTTATCTTAATTGGGAAAAAAATATTTCTTTATTACCGCCTTTTTCTTCTATTGAAATAACTTTACCCAACTTTCCCTTTTTTAAATCTTTAAATCCTCTAAACAGAAAATTAAACATCAAAGTTGAATCTCTCAACACTACCTCTAATCAGATTTCTATCACCAATCCTAAGTATTATTTGAACTTAATCATGTTTATTGGTCTATGCATTACTTTTTTGGGCTTGGGCGGTATAATATTAAACATCAGTAAGAAACAAAAAAAATGAAAAAAATACTTCGATACATCATTCTTTTTACTTTTTCTCTAGTTACTTCCAATCAAATTTGGCATAACTTCACCTTTCAACAAATTCCTTGGACTATCGTTAAGGTAGCCGTAATTTTAACTATTTTTGAACTTCTTTTAAAACCCATCATTAAAATCCTATTAATACCTATTAATATCCTAACTTTAGGATTATTTCGCATAGTAATTGATACATTAGGACTATATTTGGCCGTCTTTTTTATCGCTGATTTTCAAGTAGGAAATATCTATATCTCTCAATACAATTACCACGTTGATAATTTTTGGGCTTACTTATTAAGTTCTTTCACTATTGGTACAATTTTATATATTTATAATTCTATTTTGCATAAAAGCAAACGTAAAAAATGAAAACTACCTTAATCATCATTCAAATAATTTTATCTATTCTTTTGACTGTTTTAATCTTTCTTCAATCCAGTGGAGACACAGAATCCCAATCAAACATTCTTTCAATAAACACAGTTGAAAAAAGGGGCTGGGAAAAAGTTATGTTCAACTTCACTATCTTTGTTGTCGTACTTTTTTTAATTTCATCAATTATTCAAACTACTTTATAAACCTTGTTAAATAAACTTCATTTCAAAATTGCCTATATTGTTTCCTTTATTAAAAGAAGGATTTTATTTATTTTATTATTTATCGGAGCAGGTCTTGCTATTTTCTTTTTTAGAGAAGAAATAATTAAATTTATTAATTTACCCATCTTTAAACAGGAATCAATTGGTGTCGAGGGAATCTATACTATAAAAAATCTTCCTGAAAATATCGCTAATCAAGTTAGTTATGGACTAGCTATTAACTCTAAAAACGATAAAGCCAGTATTTCACCAATAATTGAAAGTCTAGACATTGAAAATGATAATAAAGATTATATTTTTACTATTAAAAATAATATTTTCTGGCATAATGGCAAAAAACTAATCGCCAGTGACATTGATTATTCGTCTATCTCTGGAATAAAAACTAGCGTTTTAAGTGAAAATCAAATTAAAATAAGCCTCGAAAAAGAATTTTCTCCAATTCTTTCAATTTTAAGTAAACCTCTATTCAAAAAAAATATTATCGGTTTAGGTCAATATAAAATTAAAAAATATTCTCTTCAAGAAGGCCATCTAAAAACTCTTCATCTAACCCCAACTCAAGATAATCTTACCAAACTAGTATTTCGTTTTTATCAAAATGAATCTGATCTAATTAATGCCTATAAATTGGGAGATGTTGATCAAATAAAAATAAGTTCTTTGCCAGAAGAACTATCAAAATGGAGCAATAGTAAAATCACTCAAAAGATCGAAACTAATGAAAAATATTCCGCTATTTTCTTTAATACTCAAAAAATTAATAATAAACAGCTTCGTCAAGCTTTAGCCTATGCCACTCCAAAAACTAAAGACCAAAACGAGCGGTGTTTAGGACCAATTTCTCCAGAAAGCTGGGCCTATAATCCTGGCATAAAAGAATACAATTTCAACGCCTCCAGGGCTAAAGAACTTTTCGAAAATAATCAGATAGAAACAATTGAATTAATCGTCGGTGATCGAAAATTACTATCAGCCGCCGAAGATATAAAAAAATCTTGGGAAAACATCCTTAACCTAAAAACTAATATTACTATCACCAACCAAATTGATACTGAAAATTTTGACGCCATTTTAACTTATGGCAGCATTCCTCATGATCCAGATCAGTACCTTTTTTGGCATTCAACCCAAATTGGAAAAAATAATTTAACCAAACTCAATGATTCTCGTATCGACAAACTCTTAGAAGATGGACGTTTTGCTATAGATCAAATAGAAAGAAAAGAAATTTACCAGGATTTTCAAAGATATCTTTTAGAAGAATCACCGGCTGTTTTTCTTTCTTATCCTAATACCTATACCATTACCAGAGTAAAATAGTAAAATAATTTATGATAGAAGAAAATAAAAAACCTGATCATATTGGCAACATTATTGTTTTTATTCTGTTTGGATTACTCTTTTATGCCGGTTTTATAGCTTATAAAAGTATTAACTGGAATGTACTCAAAGATTTAGAATCCCAACAATTGATCCTCCCAACACCAATTCCTACATCTAACAACATCGCCAGTCCATCAGCCGCCACTAATTCCGCTTCTCCTCGTTATTAACAACATCACCATCTTCAACCGTTTCTTTAATAGATATCGGTTTTTTTGGTGGAATAACCAAAAGTGGATTCATTTTTTTTCCAGATTTAATTTTTGCCATAATCTTAGGGAATAAAGCCGAAATAACAAAAATTAATAAGCCTAAAATTATTAAAATGATCGGCAAATTTAAACCTGATTTTTCAGATTTATCAGATAATAAATTATCTTCCATTACTTTTTCAATCACGGGCGTTATTGTTACTTCTAGAACTTCCGTTGGCTCAATTATCGGTTTTTCTGTTGGTGTTGGAGTTAATTTTTTAGTTGGCGTCGGTGTTAAAGTCGGAGTTAATGTTGGTGTTGGTGTTAATGTTGGAGTCACTGTCGGTGTTAGTGTTGCCGTCGGTTGAGGATTAATAGTAATTGAATATGCCAAACTAGTAGACAATAAAGTTCTACCCACATCATAAACATAAGCATATAAAGTGTAAGCCCCAGTCGAACCAATCGCTCTCAACCTTAAAGTTTCTTCAGCAGATCCACCATTATTATCAATAATCATTTTTTTCATCATATCCACACCAACATAACAACCATTTGCCCAACTATTAGTAGATTCATACAATATATCAATCTTACACAAATCACTTCCATTACCATTATCAGCTCTCACATAATATGTTCCGGCAGTAGCTGCTGTTACTTTAACTCGAACATCAAATTGAGTATTTAATATCCCACTTGTTGCTCCGCTTACTAAAGCGACTGAAACATCATCAGCCAAAACCACTGGCTTAAAAATGGAAAATAAGAAAAAGAAAATCACCCAAAACATAAAGTTATTCTAACAAATCACTCATATTAATTACAAATCACTTTTAGTCCCATGTCTTATCTCTATTTTTCCTTTTTTTAAAACATCTAATAATTTTTCAGGACTATCTAATTTAACCATATTAAACCTAATTCCAATTTTATCTTCAGAATGAGCATCACTATTAGAATAAGATGGAATCCCTAATTTAATTGAAAACTTTTTAGCCAAATTATGCCAAATATTATAAAGTCTTCCTTTTAATTTTCTTTTTAAATCACCATTATGAATTTCCATGCCATGAACTAAACCATTTTGATAAAGTTCAGCTAAAAAATTTCCTTTCAAAGACATTATTCCCGATGGTATCTTAGGATGAGCCGCTATTATTAAAGCTCCGTTATCTACAAAATACCGCAACAATTTTCTAACCGTATTTTTTCTCACTATTTCCGAAGTAGATTTCTCCTTAATTTTATATTGTTTTATTTTTTCTTCAATTAATTTTTGATCTATTCCCAAAATTAACAAATGTCCAAACAAAAAAGATAATTCACATCCAGGAATTACATATATCCCATATCTATCACTCATTTTCTTAAAATCAAAATTATTTGAAATATTATGCTCGGTAATTGCTACAGCATCCAAACCCTTTTTCTTTGCCGAAATTAACATTTCCCTCACAGAGTTTCTGCCATCACTCCTAGAGGTGTGCATATGTAAATCAAATCTAATCCATTTTTTTTGAGGCACCATGTTGTAGATTCTACACCATCTATGATAATTAATTTATCTATTTTAATCTATATTTAATCTAAATTCTCAAACACAAACTCCCAATATTACGATTAATAAATCACCAAAAATTTAAATTTTGTTGCCCTGCATGGATTCGAACCACAATACTCAGCTCCAAAGGCTGATGTCCTACCATTAGACGACAGGGCATTGTTTTTTCAATGCTTGGCCCTTAGTCCCTTTTAGGGGCGACAGGGCAATGGTGCCGATGGAGGGACTTGAACCCCCACGCCTCGCGGCATACGCACCTCAAGCGTACGTGTATACCAATTTCACCACATCGGCAAAAAATAAAAGTTCTGTGGCCACTGAGGGACTCGAACCCCCGACATCTTCGATGTAAACGAAGCGCTCTA
>CAYSME010000019.1:0-14011 GCA_964432085.1 uncultured Gammaproteobacteria bacterium
TTCTTTTGTTGTCGGCAACCAAGACGCATTTATATTGGCCAAAGAGCTGGGAACCGCTTTTCCACCAGAAGATTTAGTAAAAATCGGTAAATACCAAGTAGTTTGCAAACTTTCCATTGATTCAGAAACCACTCAACCTTTCTACGCCACTACTCTTCCACCTCTTTGTTGCAAAAACCAACATCGCGACAAACTAGTAGCTGTTTCTCAACAGCGCTGGGGCAAAAAACTCTAATATCTTTTAAATTTAGTGGTAAAATAACAAGACTTAGAAATTTTTAAAAATATTATTTAAATGTTAGGAAAAGAAGAATTACATCACATTAAAGAAGAAATTAACAAAATAGGTCAAGCCAATGATCAATGTATAGAATCAGGTTACTCCAGAGAAAACTGGCTAAATTTAGATACAACTTCACAAGTTGTACTCAATATAATCTGCAAAAGTCCTTCTGTTAGAGAAGTTATTGGTCTTCTATCGGAAGCATGCAAAAATGTTTCTCCAGCAAGGCGTGATAATTTTCGTCAAAATCTCATTCTTGAGCCTAAAATTTCCCCGAAATTGCCATATGTAGAATAAATTAATTTCACGGTTTTTTCCATCCTGCCCATTTGCAGTTTGGATATTTCGAACATCCAAAAAATTTCCTTCCGGTCTTGGTATGTCTAACCACTCCTTCAGATCCACATTCTGGACATTTAAATCCAGCATCCTCTTGATAAGGTTTAGTATATTTACACTCAGGAAACTTACTACACGAAATAAATTTTCCAAATCTTCCCAGTCTTATCACTAAATCCCCTCCACATTCCGGACACTTCTCTCCGGTCTTTTCAGTTTCCACTTTAACTCTTTTACTATTATTTTCAGCTAAATCTAATTCTTTTTTAAACTCCTTCCAAAAATCTTTCATCATTTTTGTCCAATCCTCTTTCCCAAGCGAAACCTTATCTAAAGTTTCTTCCATTTCTGCCGTAAATGGTAACGATAAAATATCTTCAAAATTTTTAACTAAAAATTCATTAGTCGCCTGTCCTAAAACTGTTGGTTTAAATCTCCCTTCTTCTCTTTCAATATATTGTCTTAATAAAATAGTAGAAATAATCGGTGCATAAGTTGATGGTCTTCCAATTCCTTGTTTTTCCAAACTCGACACTAAACTAGCATCACTATATCTTGGCATTGGACTAGTTTCCGATTCCACCGACCAAGATTTTTTGCCATTAATTTTTTCTCCTTCTTTTAATTCGGGCAATATCTGATCCTCATGTTTATCACCATTAATTTTCAAAAATCCATCGAACAACATTCTTACTCCTTTTGATTCGAAAATACCGTTTCTATTGGAAAATAATATTGTAGTATTTTTCATTTTTGCTGCCGCTCCTTGAGTCGCCACCGCTCTCTTCCAAATCATTTCATACAATTTATTTTCTCTAATATCTCCATCATCAATAGTCGGCCTTGATACATTTGTTGGTCTAATTGCCTCATGTGCCTCCTGGGCATTTTTAGCTGTATTTTTATAAACTCTAACTTTTTCAGATACATATTCTTTTCCGTATTCTTTTTCGATATATTTTCTAAACTGTTCAATTGCCTTTTCTGATAAATAAACCGAATCTGTACGATGATATGTAATCAATCCTTTTTCATAAAGTTTTTGCGCCACACTCATTGTTTGTTTACCCGACCAACCCATTCTTCTTGATGCTGCCTGTTGTAATTTTGAAGTGGTGAAAGCCGGAAGTGGTAATCTATGCGCTTCTCTTTCATTCACTTTAGCAACCAAAAATACTTTATCTAACTTTTTAATATAACTATCAGTATCAGACTGTGTCTTAAAACAAGAAGAAGTATAAGAATACTCTCCGTCAAACAATTTTATTTTCTCTGTTTTATAGATATTTTTTCCATCGACTTTAATTAATTCAGCATTAAATTTCTGGTTACTTTTTCTTAATTCACTATAAATTGAAAAATATTTTTCCTTTTTAAATTTTTCTATTTCCTCCTCTCTTTCACAAATCAACCTCACTGCCACTGACTGGACACGTCCGGCGGATAACCCTCTTCTCACTTTTTTCCATAAAAGCGGCGACAGACTATAACCCACCACCCGATCCAAAACCCTTCTCCCTTGTTGGGCATTTACTAAGTTCATGTCAATTTCTCGCGAATGTTCCATAGCCTCTTCCACTGCCTCTTTTGTAATTTCATGAAAAGTAATTCTCGTAATATTTAATTTATTTACTTTTTTTTTGGATTTTGAAAATTGAAAATTGGAATTTTCGAGAATCCATTTCACATGCCAAGAAATTGCTTCTCCTTCACGATCAGGATCAGAAGCCAATAAAATTTGTTTGGCTGTTTTTGATGCTTTTATTAACTCATCCACTACTTTCTTTTTTTTATCATCAATCACATATTCCACTTCAAAATTTTTTAAATCCACCGCCATTTTATTTGTCGGCAAATCTCTAATATGTCCTACAGTAGCGATCACTTTATAATCGCTACCTAAATATTTACCTATAGTTCTGGCTTTTGTTGGAGATTCTACTATTAATAATTTTTTCATTTATTTTTCATTGTCATCTAAAAATTCATCACTGTCAATGACGGATATTGTAACACACCAAAAAAGAACCGCGAATTTAAATTTATCTCTGTAAAGATAAACCAAATTGCGGTTCTAGTGATTTTGGTGGTTACTACACTACTGCTTCAATCGATCTCTTTTGGACTTCACTTGAGAAATGAAATACCAATGTCTTTCCATATAAGGTTGATTTAAAATAGCGTCGCAATCTTCAACTGTCCTAGCTTTCTCCAACGCTTCTTTTAGATACGTGTCACGTAACACATCACAGGCACTACCTAAATCTTCATCATCCTTATAAATGGAACCCGCCTCATCGTACTCTGCACGAAAATTACACAATAAGTTCCAAACTTCCCTTGTCATAAGAAATCACCACCTTTCTTTCAAGGAACTAACTATACTTTTTATTATTAATTTAGCTTTTAAAATTAACTACCCCAATTTTATATCCAATAATTCAAAAATCAACTCTACTCTGCCTCTGTTCTATTAATCGCACGTCTCGGCACCACTGTTTCCGGTTCATCAAACCATTCTTTTAAAATATCCCCCACAATCGGCGCCGCCACATCCGACCCTTCTCCACCTCGTTCTACTAATACTGTAATTGAAATTTGCGGATCATCTGCCGGCGCAAATGCCGTCAACCATGCTTGAGTGTCTTTACTTCCATCACCAACTTCCGCCGTACCTGTCTTACACGCAATCTCTGTTTTAAAATTAAACAACGGCCAGGCTGTTCCTCCAGACTTACAAGCCACCTTCATTCCTTCAATTATTGTTTTTATATTTTCTTTTTTAATTTTTAAATCCTCACACTTTATTTCACTGTCTTTCAAAACCGACATTCTACACTTCTTTCCACCGTTAGCTACCACATTTGTCATTTGATTTACCTGTAAAGGAGTCACACTTAAATCTCCCTGTCCTATCGACAAATGAATAGTATTTCCCAAATACCAACTTTCGCCTTTAACTTCTTTTTTCCATTTTTCATCTGGTACAATTCCTTCTAATTCTCCAGTTAATTCCACTCCTGTTTTACTTCCATATCCATATTTCTTAGCCCAATTGTCTATTCTCTCTAAGCCTAATCTTTCTCCTAAAGTATAAAAAAAGATATCATTCGACCGTCTAAGTGCCTTAACTACGTCTACCATCCCATCTGAAACACCACTCCAAGTTTTATAAGAATAATCACCCACTTTAAAAACCCCAGTATCCTCAATTAACGTATCTTTATTAATCACTCCACTCTCCAATCCAGCTGTTGCCATTACTATTTTAAATACTGATCCCGGACTGTATCTTCCCGATATAGCTCTATTCAATAGAGGTAAATTTTCATTATCATTTAAATAGTCTTTAATTTTATTCGAGTTTATATCATAAGAAAAATCATTCGAATCAAAGCCAGGACTTGAAACCAAAGTAATTATTTTTCCGGTTTTCGGGTCACTCATTATTACTACTGCCTTTTTACCATCTAATAATTTATAAATTTTATCCTGCCAATAGGCATCAATCGATAAATTAATATCATTTGCCACTACCGGTTCTTGTCTCCCTAACTCTCTTATATATTTTCCCAAAGCATCCACTTCGATCAATCTTTTCCCATCTTTTCCTCTAATTTGACAATCCAAAAACGATTCCAATCCCATTCTGCCAATCAATTCATCATTATCCAACTTAATGCCACACTTATTTTCAGTTTGATCATCTTTGTTGATTTTACCCACATAACCAGTAATCAATGACATAGATTCTCCATAAGGATACATTCTTTTTAATTCATAAGCTAAACTTTCATTTTCAAATTTATAACCTTGGAAACTTCCCTCTTGTTCATAAATTTTATTATCACCATCCATCCTAAAATATTGATAAACACTTTTTGCCACCACCCTTCCTTTTCTATCTAAAATTGTCGCCCTGGCTGATGGAATTTTCTTCTCCATCAATTTATTTTCTATGGCTAAATCTTTATAATAAGCACCCTTAATCACATCTAATTTAAAAATCGATACTAAAATAATTATCAAACTCAACACCAAACCAAATTTTAAAATCCAATATTTCCAAGAAATATCATCTAATTGATTCATTCTTTCAACCCCGAAACCAATTTAACTTTCTTTAATAAAGATTTATTTTGAATTAACTCGCCGCAACCTTTAATTACCATCATTTCTGGTTCGTCTAAAACCTTTGTAAAAATCTTAGTTTCATTTTCAATCATCTGAGCCAAACCTTTTATTTTCCCCCCATTACCCACCAAAACAATTCCTCTTTTTAAAATATCCTCCATTAATTCTGGCGGAGTTTCATCCAAAACTGTTGATACTAATTTGACAATTTTAGACAAATCCATTGTTATAGCTTCTCTTATTTCTTCCTCTGTCAATTTAATTGTTTTTGGTAAACCTGTTTCCAAATCCCGACCTCTGACCAAACCAAAAGATTTTCCAATTTCCATTTTAATTTTTTCAGCACTTCTTTGGCCTATCAAAATTCCATACTTCATCTTTACATAATTAACAATACTATTATCCAAATCATCTCCCGCCGTCCTTATCCCTCGACCAACCACCACCCCCCCCATCGAAACCACGCTTACTTCAGTTTTTCCACCGCCAACATCAACAATCACCAGTCCAGAACAACTGTCAACCGGCAATCCAATTCCCACTGCCGCCAACACCATCTCTTCCAATAAAATTACTTCTTTGGCTCCGGCATTTAAAAAAATCGATTTTACCGCCCTTTTTTGGACTTGATTAATCAAACTTGGCACTCCCACAATAACCCTCGGTTTAAAAATTTTTGGATATTTAGATGGAATTTCGTAAACCAATTTTAAATAATAAGAAATTAAACTTTCCAGCGCTTCAAAGTCTGAAATTACTCCATTTTTAATGGGTGAAACCACCTCAATTTGTTTTGGTTCACGATTCAACATTTCTTTCGCTTTAAAACCAAAGGCAATTGGACCACTTTTTTTAACCCTCGGCGCCGATAACCCCGTCCATCTTTTTTTCTTTAATCTGGCAATCATTGTCGGTTCATTCATAATCACTCCCCTATCTTTCAAATAAATCAAAGTATTACTGCTCCCTAAATCAACACCAATTTCCCAGCTAAAATTTGATGTAAACTTATCTAACTTTTCTTTAATTCCAAATAACTTCATCTGTTAAAATTATACTCTATGAAGTCTCTTGTTAAGGCGATTCGTTTTCTTTTCCTAAGTCTGATTTTTTTAACTCCGCTCATTTTTACCAAATCTAACTCTGAACTTTTCGAATTACCTAAAATGTATTTTGTTTATCTTTTAACCATTGTAATAACCACTTTTCATTTAATTAATGTTTTTTTAAAACAAGCTCCACTTTACAAAAAAACTTTTCTTAATCTTCCAATTTTTCTTTTTTTAATTTCTCAAACCATCTCTACCATTTATTCAGTTGACCCACATACTTCCTTTTATGGCTACTATTCTCGGCTCAATGGTGGTCTTCTATCTTTAATTTGTTATTCCTTACTTTATTTGATCTTATCTATTTATATTGATTCCGATTTTAAAAATAAAATTATCAATTTTTCCCTATTTTCAGGTTTTTTAGTTGCTATTTTTGCCATTGCCCAACACTTCGGCATTGACAAAAACATGTGGGTCCAAGACGTTCAATCCCGAGTCTTTTCCACTCTTGGTCAACCCAACTGGCTTGCCGCCTATATTTGCATCCTTATCCCCTTTTCCATCCATAAATTTTTAAATTTCCAAAACAATAATCTGTACGGGCGAGGCATGACTCGCCCTTATCAATATTTAATCTTAACCATAATTTTTTATATTTCTCTTCTTTTTACCAAATCCAAATCCGGTTTAGCCGCCGCAGCTATCTCTATAACTATATTCATAGTTTTCTATTTAATCAAAAATATTAAAGAATCAGCGAAGGCGGCCATTATTGCCCCATTAATAATTTATTCATTATTAATAATTTTCTCTTTTTTAATTAATAATCCCATCAAGGACATATTTATTTCATTTGTAGAGACGCCCCGCGGGGCGTCTCTACAATCTGTAAACAATACAGATCAATCATCAAAATTAAATATCACACCTTCCGGTGATATTCGAAAAATTGTCTGGAAAGGAGCCATAGACCTTTGGAAAAAATTTCCTGTCTTTGGCACCGGTGTTGAAACCTTTGCCTACACCTATTATTGGACCCGCCCAGTTGAACACAACCTCACCTCAGAATGGGATTTTTTATACAACAAAGCCCACAATGAATATCTTAACTATCTCGCCACCACCGGTATCATCGGCTTTACTACTTATATTTTTCTAATCATTTGTGTTATTTTTTTATTGATTAAAAATTTCAAATTGAAAATTGAAAATTGGTCATTGGTTATTATTTGTTCATATCTCACTATACTTATTACCAACGCCGCCGGTTTTTCCGTCGTCATCACTTCACTCTTCTTTTTCTTCATTCTCCCTGCTCTTTTAATACCCAACTCTGAAGCAAACTGCCCTACCTGCCCTGTCAAGGGAAGGTGGTTCCGATTTATCGGAACCGGATGGGTTTTGATCTTAATTATCTTTAATTTATTTTTTCTAAAAAAAATAATCTATTTTTACATGGCCGACATAGCCTATAACCAAGCCGATAGTTACGATTCTAAAAATGATTTTCAAAATGCCCTTTCTTTTGGTCTATCCAGCCATCAACTAAATCCAAATGAACCACTATACACTGACAAATTATCTACTATTTATTCCAAAATCGCCCTAAGCACTGGTAAACAAGAATATGTTGATCAGGCTATTTATTATTCAGATTTAACTACCAATTCTTCACCAGCAAATATTAACTTTTGGAAACAGCGTGCCCAAAATTACCTTTATCTTTCCGGTGTTGATGTTAAATATTTTTCCACTGCTCTTACCGCTTTAATCAATGCCAACAAACTAGCCCCCACCGATCCAAAAATTCTTTATTCTACTGGACAATTTTACGAAACCGCTAATCTTTCTGATGAAGCTATTCCTTATTATCAACAAGCCATCCAATTAAAACCTAACTACGATTATGCTTTTTTTGCCCTCGGAAAAATTTATTTTTCTAAAAAAGAATATCAATTAGCAAAAGAAAATCTTCAAAAAACCATCGATTATTCCTATCCCACCAACACCGAAGCTAAAAAACTACTGGAGTCTCTTCCATCTTCCCATTAACCTCTTTAAAGAATTTTCCTCCCTCTTCTTTTATATGATCAATAAACACAATTCCATCTAAATGATCGCTTTCATGTTGCCACACAATCGCCTCAAAACCACCTAAACTTCTATGCTTTCTCACTAAATTCTTTTTAGCCATATCAATTTCATCCCAACTCACATCAATCTGTAAAAATCTTTTTACCGTTCCAAAATATTTCGGAAACGATAAACACCCTTCCAAAAAATCTTCTTCAGCCGCCGTAGCCTTGGCGGAGGCTGGCTCTGTCATAATTTTTGGATAAATCTTTTCTCCATAACTCTTTTCTATTTTTGGGTTAATAAAAACAGAAATTCCTCTATCACCAAACAACTTGCCTCCAAAAAATCTTTTATTTATTCCAATTTGTACCGCTGCTAAACCCGCCCCATTTTCTTCATTTTTTAATATTTTTTTTAACTCTTCTATTTCTTTCAACAAATTCTTATCAACAATTTCTAATTTTTCCGTTTTTTGTCTCAATATATCTGCCGGATAAATCACAATCTTTCTCATGATCTATTTTACCAAATTATATTTCCTCTGTAGGGGCGAGGCACGCCTCGCCCCTACAAAAATAGTAGAGACGCCCCGCGGGGCGTCTCTACATAAAATAAAAAAACACGATAAAATACATCATGGTTAACCTCATTTTCTTCGGTTCTTCCGAATATTCACTTATCATCCTCAAAAAAATCTTAAAAATCAAAGATTTTAATTTATCAGCTATTATTACCAAGCCAGATAAAGCTGTCGGCCGTAATCAAGAAATTACTGCCAACCCTGTTGCCGACTTTGCCCGCCAAAACAATTTAAAACTTCTTCAACCAGAAGAATTTGATCAAAATTTTAAATCAAAAATCAAAGATCTAAAACCAGATCTTGCTCTCTGTGTTGCTTTTGGTCCTCCTTATTTTGACCAAGAACTAATCGATATTCCCAAATATAAGATTGTAAATATTCATCCCTCTCCTTTACCAAAATATCGTGGTGCCACCCCCGGACCTTGGCAAATTATAAATGGTGAGACCGCCACTGCGGTCACTTTTTTTCAAATCGATATTCTTCCCGATCATGGCCCCATCATCTCTCAAATTCCTTTTGAAATTACTAAAGATGAAACCAGCACCAGTTTTTATCAAAAAGCCTTTAATCTGGCTGCAGATAATCTCGAATCTATTCTCAAAACATATATCATAAATCATAAATCAATCCTTAAACCACAAGATCATAGTCAAAAAACTTATTTCCCTAAATTCAACAAGGAATCAGCTCAAATAAATTGGTCTTGGGATTCTGACAAAATAGATCGTTTTATCCGTGCTCTTAATCCTTGGCCTGTTGCCTGGACTTATGTCACCAACCAACAAGGGCAAAAGTTAAAAATGAAGATTTTCAGTTTCAACACTGAGCCTGTCGAAGTGCAAATTGAAGGCAAAAAAATTACTGACTGGTCCGAAATTTCCAAATACTATAACATAAATAAATCCTAACCTTAGGAAATTTATTTATATTTAATCTCATTTAAAATTTTAAAAACAAAAATTTTAATTTATCTATTTTGCCTATTTTAAGGAATAATTAAAAACCAATTTTTAAATTTATTGGAAATATTCACCATTAATGAATTGCCTTTTTCCTGCAAACTTACGCCTTTTTTAAAAAATCATTTCTTTATTTTTTAAAATAATTTTTTTTATTAAATTTAAATTTATCGTTAAGTTAGGGATAATTTTTAAAAAAATTTGCTTAAAAAAGTCAAAATTTGGTCCATTAAAAATTAAATTTGCCCCAAAGATAGGAATTCACTTTTTTGACATTTTTTTTAAATACTTTTTAATTAAATCAAGGAGGTAAAAAAATATGCCAGTCAAAAAAAAGAAAGCTGCTAAAAAAGTCGCCAAAAAGAAAGTCGTTAAAAAGAAAGCTGCTAAAAAAGTCGCCAAAAAGAAAACAGCTAAAAAAGCTAAAAGAAAATAAAGAAATGAAATTTCGAACTTAAAACGGTGCTTATTTAAGTGCCGTTTTTTGTTCTTTGGCTTCCTTTTTAAGTCTTTTCAAACATTTGGCACAAAAACTGCCGCTAATTTTGTTTTCTCCCACCATCAAAGTAACTTTCTGGATATTAGCCATAAAAGTTCTCGGAGTGCGATTTTGAGCGTGAGATCGGTTTTGACCAATCTTAGTCCCCTTTTTACATAAACTGCATGTTCTCATAGTAAGGTATAATATCAAATCAAACCTTTTTTTTAAATATGGCAAATACTTTTTCCTTAATTATTTTTGCAATTTCCCTTATAGTTGCCATTACTATTCACGAATTTTCACATGCTCTCGCCGCTGATAAACTAGGCGATCCCACTCCTCGGTCTCTCGGTCGGCTAACTTTAAACCCATTAAAACATCTCGATCCTATTGGCACCCTGATGCTATTAATAGTTCACTTTGGTTGGGGCAAATCTGTTGTCATTGATCCTTATAATTTTAAACACCCCAAAAGAGACGAAATTATAGTTTCTTTTGCCGGTCCTGCCAGTAATTTAATTTTAGCCACCATCCTCTCTTTAATGATTCGTTTTCTAAATTTAAATTACCTAACTCTTATTATTTTTTCTAATTTAATCCAAATCAATGTCATCTTGGCTATCTTTAATCTAATTCCAATTCCTCCTCTCGACGGATCTAAAATTCTTTTAAACCTTTTACCGGAGGATTTATCTAACCAATGGCAAGAAGCCTTTCAGCGATATGGTTTTGTTCTTTTGATAATACTGCTCTTTTTGCCTATAAATGGCAGCAATATGATTAACATTATTATGACTCCTATTCTCCGAATTATTTTTAATTTTTTATCTTTTGGTTCAGGTCTTTAATCATTTTTTCAATTTCCTTATCCGACATTCCGTGAACCAAAGCTCCTTGCTCTAAAGTTTCCATCGACGCTGCCATACAACCCACACAATGAAACCCATATTCACCAGTCAACACCTCAGCCAAATCCGGATTCTGCTCCACCAAATCTAAAATCAAAATATCTTTGGTAATTTTCGTTTTATTTTTCATGGTTAAATTATATCAAAAATGTTAGAATCAAGAGTCCTACCAAAAGCAGTACTTTAAGAAGGTGTTTTTTCTAACTATCCATCTGAAATGGGAGACGTATTTTTAAGGTTTGCGCCTTAAAAGAGTTTCCCGTCATATTTTAGTATGGAAAAGCCATTATTAAAGAAAACTTTTGGTGGGTCTTCTTTATGACTACTCCATACTTCTCAATCATTATTCCTTGTTTAAACGAGGAGCATTTTATTCCTAAACTTCTTAAGAATCTTGATTCTCAAAGTTTCACCGATTTTGAGGTTGTTGTCGTTGATGGTAATTCCACCGATAAAACTGTCGAAGTTGTCACCAAATTTCCAAGCCACTACCCTCTCAATTTAATATCTACTAAAATTCATAATGTTTCTTTTGCCAGAAATTTAGGTGCTAAAAAATCTAAAGGAGAAATTTTAATTTTCTTCGATGCCGACACTCAAATTCCCAAAAACTATCTTAAAAAAATCGCCCAAGCTTTTAAGCAAAAAAATCCTGATTTACTTACTACTCATTTAAAAGTTGATTCCATAAAACCGTCAGAAAAAATTTTTTCTTCCTACAGTAATCTAATGGTTGAAATCGGCAAAATATTTAAAATTCCTTTCTCTTACGGTGCTATGCAGTCTGTTAGAAGAAAGGCCTTTTTTGATATTGGTGGTTACGACATAAAAACAAAATTTGCTGAAGATAGTCAATTATTTCAAAAGCTTTGTCAACGCAAATATAAATACATAGTTCTCAAATCCCCTTGTTATACCTTTTCCCTTCGTCGTTTTCGAGCCGAAGGAAATCTTAAATTGTTAGTTCAATATCTTCGTTTAAACCTCCACGTTATTTTAAAGGGATATCATATTCCACCCAAAGTTGAATACCAAATGGGTGGTGAAAAATACGACGTCAAAAAAATTGAAAACGCCAATTTCCCTAAAATTTTCAAGCCTAGTTTTGCAAAATTTCAAAAAAATCTCAAAAAATCCAACAAGCAACTTCAATCCATAATTGACAACATCTTTTCTTCAAAATAATTCACGTTTAATTCTTTCCAAGATTTTTTTTAAACTATCCCTATTATTTGCCGCTTCCCTGTCAATCGATTTTTTAAATTTAGTTTCAAAATACTTTGGTTTTTCCAAATATAAACCCAAAAACTTTAATAATTCACTATTTTTTTCTTTAACCCAACCTAATTTTTTCTTTCCAATCAAATCTATATTCCCATCCTCCTGGCCTCCAATATGAGTAATCGCCACAAATGGTTTTTTAGCTGCCACACAATCAAATAAAAAATTCGGACCAGCTTTACCAAAAACAATATCGCAACCCGCCAACACTTCCGCCATATTATCAATCCATCCCATATATTTAATCTGAATTAAATCATCCTTCCTTACTCTTTTTAAAACCCTCACAAAATTTTTCACTAATTTCAAAGCTAATTTATCTGTTCCAGTATTAATAATAAAAGCAACTTTCTCTTTCAAAGTCAAAATAGCTGGTAATAATTTAGGTAAAGCATTCATTCCTAAACTTCCTCCACCAATAAAAATTATTGGTCTGTCACCAGTAAAGCCTAAATCTTTCTTGACTTTATCTCCATTAAACTTCCCATACATCTCTGGCCTCACCCACCATCCAGTAATCATCATATTTTCTTTTTTTAATCCCCATTTTTGTCCTTCCTTAAAAGAGACATTATCGTAAACAATATTCAAATCTGCCTCCTTAACAAAACAAAGAGGATTAATTGTCCAAGGATCAGTCACTACTTCCCATAGTTTAAAAATTTTCTTTTCCCTTTGTTTCCATCTAGCCAAAGATAATGTGTGAAAAACATGTGTTGAAATAATCAAATCAGGTTTAATTTTATCTATCTCTCTCTTTAATCTAGATAAATTCAATCTTGATGCATCCTCTACTAAGTCCCTAAACAATTTATTTTTTGAAAAATTAAAAAAAATCTTAGTTGATTTAGGAGAATAACGATAAGCAAAAGTATACAAATCACCAGCCGCCCCAATATTAACCTTGATCTCTCTAAGAAAAACTTCAAAATCATTCTCTTTCTTATTTATCTCTAAAAAATTATAAATTGCTCTAGCAATCGACCGATGCCCCCAAGGCATATCATCCGTCAAAATTAAAATCTTTTTCTTAGACATCACTTAAATTATATATTAATCACTCTTTATACACGGGTTTAATTATCAAAAGATATATATTTGCCAATAAAAATATCAAAGACCAAATCCACATCGCCATCATTTCCAGTCCAATCAAATAACCTACCAAAGCCAAAACACACACTATCATTCCCAAAATATCTATCATTAATTTTCTTTTCAAAACCCTAAAATCCACCACCCCCAACAAAAAAATATATTTCAAAGTAGCCACTGCAAAAAGCATTATTGCTGATAATAAATACCAAATCTCATTATTGATATTTAAAATTAAAATCAAATAAAAACACACTAATAAAAAATCAATTATTTTTTGATCCACTCTCTTTGATGGAACAATCTTAGAAAAAAAACCTACCGAAAAATAGGAATCAACTATTAAGATAATATAAAACAACAGCATCGGAGATTTCACCAAATTGAAATTTTTATAAACCATAACACAACCAATAATGCTAAAAAAAATAGTAAAAATCCACGCTTTTAACTTCGCCTTCATTCCATATTTTACTCTATTTTTATCCTCCTGATATAATATCTCATCGCCCTCCTAGCTCAATGGCAGAGCAGTGGTTTTGTAAACCTCAGACGCGAGTTCGATTCTCACGGAGGGCTCATTTTTCAAAATTTTTTTGATACAATATCAAAGTACATTATGCCCGGATAGCCCTGCTCCGCTGTTCGGAGTCAAGTTGGTAGAGCAGTCCGATGGTTCGGACAGGTCATGAATTTGATCTGTTAAAATTATCAACAAGCACTTTTTAAAATAAATTCAGACTGTAGCTTTATTTATTAATAGAGCAGTCCGAAGTTTCGGACAGGTCATGAATTCACATTATGCCCGGATAGCTCAGTT
>CAYSME010000020.1:0-4992 GCA_964432085.1 uncultured Gammaproteobacteria bacterium
GTATTATTTGGCCAAAATCAATTGCTCCGTACCAGGTTCATTTAATTGGTCTTGATCTTTTTGATGAAAAAATTAAAGATCAAGCTGAAAAAATTTATCAAAAATTATTAGATAAAAACATTGAAGTTTTATTTGATGATCGTGTTGATATCATGGCTGGCGCTAAATTTGCTGATGCCGATTTAATTGGTAATCCAATCCGTTTAGTTATAAGCAAACGAAGTCTTGAAAATGGTGGTATTGAGTTTAAAAAACGAAACGAAGAAAAAAATGAAATCATTTCAATAGAACAAATCTTTGCCAAGATAGAAAAATAATATATACTAATTCATGGCTAAACGCGGTCGTAAGAAAAAACATCTTTTTCCAGTTTTAAGATTAAAACCAGAAACAATAAAAACTATTCTTTTTATTTTCTTTTTAATTTTATCCGTTATTACTCTTTTTTCCTTTCTTCAATCCGGTCCATATTCAATTACTATTAATCTCAAACTAGTCGAATGGTTTGGACTAATTTCTGTTTTTGTTCCATTTTTGCTTTTACTTATTTCTTTCTTATTTACCAAAATCAAAATTCCTTTAAAAGAATTAAACGTTTTTTTTGGTTCCTTAATAATGTTTATTTCTCTTCTTGGCTTATTAAAGCAGGGTAGTGTTGGATTTTTTCTCAGTGACCAAGTTTCCACGCTTTTAGGTGAATTACCCAGAGTATTTATTTTCTTTTTTACTGGCATTGCTGGTTTTGTCATTCTTTTCGACACTAACATTGGCCAAATCGTTAAGTTTTTTGTCAAACTTTTTAAAGCTATAAAAAAATACACTGTTGGTGATGGTAAAAATAAAGAGAAAAAATCAGGTTTGTTTTTATCAGAAATTTCGCCTTTCAAAAAGAAAAAAGAATCAGATTCTTCCAAAAATAAGGAAGATCCTAATGTTGTTAATGTGCCGCCAGTCATCAAAACACCTGACATTCAATTACCTCTTCAAACTGGTTCACCGCTTCAATCTTCGGTTGAAAATAAAATTTGGCAATATCCGCCTATTTCTATTTTTGATGGCACTCCGGGCGCCAAAGCCGATCGTGGTGATGTCCGTCATAATGCCAGTACTATCGAAGAAACATTAGAATCTTTTGGTATTCGAGCCAAGGTTGTTGAATACAATAATAGTCCTTCAGTTACTCAATATGCCCTCGAAGTAGCCTTGGGAACCAAATTAGCTAAAATTGTCAGTCTTAGTAATGATTTAGCCATGGCTTTGTCTGCTCCTGGTGGTCAAATTCGTATTGAAGCCCCAATTCCTGGACGTGCTCTAGTTGGTATTGAAGTTCCCAATAAAACACTGGAGGTTGTTCCCATCAGAAAAGTCTTAGAATCCGATGCCATGAAAAATGCCAAAAATAAAATTACAGTTCCGTTGGGCCTTGATGTTGCCGGTAACTCCAAAGTTGCTGATATTGCCAAAATGCCTCATGTTTTAATTGCTGGTCAAACTAATTCTGGTAAATCAGTTTGTGTTAATTCATGGATAACCAGTATTCTTTTTCGTGCTTCACCTCAAGAAGTTCGTATGATTATGGTCGATCCCAAACGGGTCGAATTAACTCCTTACAATAGTATTCCACATCTTTTAACCCCGGTCATTGTTGACCCTGAAAAAGTAGTTTCTGCCTTAAAATGGGCAGTTAATGAGATGCAACAACGTTATAAAACCTTTACTGAAGTTGGCGCTAAAAATATTGAAGCCTACAACAATCTTTCCGGTTTTCAATCCATGCCTTACATTTTAATTTTCATTGATGAATTAGCTGATATCATGTTATTTTCGCCATCAGAGGTTGAAGACAACATTTGTCGTTTAGCTCAAATGGCTCGGGCAGTCGGCATCCATTTAATTTTAGCCACCCAGCGTCCTTCCGTTAACGTCATCACTGGTTTAATCAAAGCCAATATCCCCACCCGTATTTCTTTTGCTGTCACTTCTGTCACTGATTCTCGTGTGGTTCTCGACACTCCCGGGGCTGAAAAATTATTAGGCCGCGGCGACATGCTCTATAGTCCTCAAGATTTAGCCAAGCCAGCCAGAATTCAGGGTTGTTTTGTTTCCGACAAAGAAATCACCAGTTTAGTTGAATTTTTAAAATCCCAAAAGACTGCTGAATATGACGATCAAATTATTAATCAGCCAGTTTCCGGTGGCAATGGCAAACCAGTTATTGGTTCACCCACAGCAGACGGTGGTCCCCATGATCCTCTTTACGAGCAAGCTGTTAAATTAATTCAAGACACTGGTAAAGCTTCCACTACTTGGCTTCAAAGAAAACTAGGTGTCGGTTTTGCTCGTGGTTCTAAAATTTTAGATGAAATTGAAAATGCTGGTTTAATTGGTCCCTCCAAAGGTGCCAAGCCTCGTGATATTTTAATGCCTCACAACCAAGGCGACGGTTCGGTTGAATAAAATCAATGATGCTTCGAACCTCATCTCTTCTTAAAAATACTCGTCTCGACAAAGAATACGAATTAGAAGATATTTCCAAAAAATTAAAAATACCGAGCAAATATTTAATTGCCATTGAAAATGAAGATGCTAAAAATTTTCCTCAAGAACCGTATTGTTCTCTAATTATTAAGGATTATGCCGATTATTTAGGTCTCAACGGTCAAGAAATTTTATCCTTCTTCCGTCGGGATTTTGAACCCAAAAAACGAAACAAAAATTTAAAAAAAGAAGGTTTTTATTTTACCCCCCAATTTACTTTCAAAGTTTTAATTGGAATTATTATCATCGGTTTTATTGTTTATCTTACTTCCGAATATATTAAATTCAACCGCCCTCCCAAATTAAAAATAAATTGGCCCGAAAATGTCACCCGAGAAGGTTTCGATTTAGTCGGCATTACTGACCCCGATTCCACCATTCGAATTAATGACGACCTAATTATTGTTGATCCAGATGGTTCTTTTCAAAAAAAGATTCAATCTGGATCTAATAACGAAATTAAAATAACAGTTGAATCAAAATCACCTAGCGGTAAAATCACCACAGAAGAAAGAATTCTTAGAGTTAATTAATTTTTTAAAAAAATAGTTTATACTGATTATATGGATATCACTCAAATTGTCATCATCGTAAGTCTTATAGCCATCACTACTGTCATTGTAATCGGTGGAATTTATTTTATTCGGGTTTTAAAAGATCTAAATCTTACTCTTAAAAAGACCAATCTCATTCTTGACGATGCCCACACCATCACTGATTCGGTTGCTAAACCGGTTTCTTCAATTTCCGAATTTTTAATGGGACTTAAAAACGGTGTTTCTTTTTTTAATAATTTAACCAAAAAGAAGTCAGATGACTAATCCAGATAAAAAAAATAATTCTAATTCTGGGTTTGTTTTAGGCATGATAATCGGAGCCACAGTCGGTGCCATTTCTGCTATGTTGGTTCATAAAAGTGACGAAAAAGAAGTAATCCAAAATTTTGATTCAAAGGTAAAGGATTTTTTTAGTGATTTAATGAATGGAATAAAAAACAAAAAAGAAGACATCAGTAAAAAGATTGAATTCATAGATGCCGAACCTGAACCTGAAGAAAAACCAGTTTCTTCACCTAAAAAAACTCAACCAAAGATGTTTGTTAAACCCAAACGATAAAATAATTATCCCATAATATTGACTTTTTGATATTTTTTTGATACCATACCCTGAATTATCAATCAATGGCATTTTGCGCCTTTTTTGATAAAAGTACTTTCAAAATTAGGGAGAAGGTTTATGCCGAAAATTGGGCCCAATAATTTGTACCCAGCTCTCGGCATAAACAAAATTTTTATAAAACACGAAAGGAAAGAATAAAATGGATGGAAAAACAGTCAAAAAACTCATATGTTTCTATATCTTATTCATGATCATATGGGGTATCATTTTCTTTTTGAGATTGTTTGGCGATTCACATTGGACGGTCTATCTATCTATTATCCCTTTAGCAATGTTATATCTTTGGGCAGAAAAAAGTTTAATGGTTTTTATAGAAATAGCAATAAATATTGCTTATCTGGTAACTATAATAACTGCTAATAAGCACAATATTCCAATCTATTTAATTGTCGCCGCTTTCTTTTTTAGTATGTCCAACTTAATTCACTATAGTGAATTATATCTTAAATTAAATATTTCTCCTCCCTAATTTTCCCAGCCGGCAGGTCAATGTGTTTTTTAAAAAAACATACACCTGCCGTTTCCGTATTCTTTTTTAAATTTGTCATCTCAAACTGATATAATCACTCTTATGAAAGCCCGCGATTTAAAGGAAAAATTTATCAATTTTTTTGTTGACCAAAAACACGTCGAAATTCCTTCGGCCAATCTTACTCCTGAAAACGACCCAACCACTCTTTTCATTTCCGCCGGCATGCATCCTCTAGTTCCTTATCTTTTAGGTCAACCCCATCCATCGGGCAAACGTTTAACTGATGTTCAAAAATGTATTCGCACCGGGGATATTGACGATGTTGGCGACTATTTCAAAAAAGAAATGATTCCTTGGAGTTATAAATTTCTCACCGATTCTCTAAAAATTAACCCAAAAATAATTCACGTAACTTGCTTTGCCGGTGATGAAGATGCTCCAAAAGATATTGAATCACATGATCTTTGGTTAGAGCAGGGAATTCCAGAAAACAGAATTCATTATTTACCCAAAAAAGATAATTGGTGGGGTCCTGCTGGTGCTACTGGTCCATGTGGTCCCGACACTGAAATGTTCATCGACACTAATCCGGATGCTGGCGAAATTGATTTTCAAACCGGTTGTAAACAGGGGAGAATTATTGAAATTTGGAATGATGTTTTCATGCAATACAACAAAAAAGCTGATGGTTCTTTTGAATCTCTTTCTCAAAAAAATGTCGATACTGGTATGGGAGTTGAGCGAACCACTGCTATTTTATCCGGTTTTTCAGACAATTATCTTTCTGACATTTGGCAGCCAAT
>CAYSME010000020.1:5002-13022 GCA_964432085.1 uncultured Gammaproteobacteria bacterium
TTTCCAAACAAAAATATAAAAGCCGCCCTGTCAAGGGAGGTGGCACCGATGAAATCGGCGACGGAGGGTTTAATAAATCTATTCGTATTATTGCTGACCACATTAAAGCCGCTGTTTTTATTATTGCCGATGGTGTCGAAGCCTCAAATAAAGAAGCTGGTTATGTTTTACGTCGTTTAATTCGCCGATCAATTCGTCAAGGAAAAATATTAGGTCTCGAACAAAATTTTTGTTCAACAATCGCTCAAACTGTTTTAAACAATCAAGGCAATTATGCTGGCATTTATCCTGAACTAAATAATAATAAAGAAAAAATATTATCTATTTTAGATGCCGAAGAAAATAAATTTCGAAAAACTTTAAACAATGGCCTTCGCGAAATCAATAAATTAATTGACAGAAATAAAAGCGTTTCTGGCAAAGAAGCTTTTACCCTTTATGAAAGTTTTGGTTTCCCGGTCGAAATGATCAAAGAAGAATTAGAAAAAAATAATTTATCTCTGAATTTAGAAGAATTTAATATTGCTAAAGAAGAACATTCTAAACAATCTCAAACTTTATCCGCTGGTAAATTTAAATCTGGTTTAGCTGATAATTCCGAAATTATCACTAAATATCACACCGCCACTCATTTATTACATTCTAGTTTACGAAAAATTTTAGGCGATCATGTCCAGCAATCTGGATCAAATATCACTGCCGACAGATTGCGTTTTGATTTTTCTCACGGAGAAAAATTAACCGATGATCAGATCAAAAAAGTAGAGGAATTAGTTAACGAACAAATTGAATTAGATTTACCGGTCATTGTTGAAACTATGCCTTTTGTTGAAGCTCAAAAACAAAACGCCATTGCTTTTTTTGGATCCAAATATCCCGAAATAGTTACTGTCTACACTGTTGGTTCCAAAGAAAATTATTTTTCCAAAGAAGTTTGCACTGGACCTCATATCCAAAAAACTGGAACTTTAGGAAAATTTGAAATTATAAAAGAAGAATCTGCTGGTTCCGGCAAGCGCCGCATCTACGCAGTTCTTAAATAAAATATGATCACTTGCAATTTTGAAGACGGCAATAAGGCCAAACTTCGCCACACAGTTGTTGATGTTTTAGTGTTAAAAGATAATCAAATTCTTTTGGAAAAAAGAAATAATAAACTGGTTGAAGGAGGAAAATGGGCCTTAGTCGGCGGTTACATGGAACGTGACGAAACTATTATCGATGCTGTTAAAAGGGAAACTCTAGAAGAAACCGGTTATAAAATTAAAAATATAAAATTACTTACGATTATAGATAATCCCAACCGTCCGGGAGATGATCGTCAAAACATTGCTTTTGTTTATACTTGTAATGTCGATAAAAAAGTAAGTGAATCAGATTGGGAAGTCGACGAATTGAAATGGTTTAATTTAAACAATCTTCCTCCCAAAAATAAAATTGCTTTTGATCATTATCAGGATATTGAAATTTATCTAAACTCTTTAAAATAAAGCGAAATCATCAAAAATATTGTATCCTTATATATAAATGGGGATAAATAGTTTTTGGTTGTTTTATATTGAAAATGGAAGTATTTTAGTTGCTCTAATTAATTGGGGTAATGGTCGCTATTATGTCGCCTCGATCGGACCTCGCGTTGCTTTTAATCTTGATGATCACCAATCCATTGTCAAAGCCGCTGATGAATCTCTCTCTAGTGCCGCTGTCAGTGCCGATATTTCTCCAGACCAAGAACCTCTTTTTGTTGGATTAGTTATCCCTTCATCCTGGGTAGGCGAGGATGGAAAAATTATCAAACAAAAAGCAGAAATAATTTTGCCGGTTTTAAAAGAATTAGATTTAAAACCATCAGGTTTCATGTCTAACGACGAAGCCATAATTGAAGAATCCAGCAAGCCAGATGATTTTCCCGCCAGTTTTATCAATATTTATTTAGAAGCCAATTCTTTTGAATTATCATTAATTTATCTTGGCAAAATCAAAAACAGAATTAAAAAGTTTTTCGATGGTGAATTCAAAGCTCAACTAATCGAGGATGCATTGCTCGAATTTAATTCTGAATCTACCCTTCCTCCTCAAATTTATATTTACGGCAATGCTGATGATAACACTGTTGAAGAATTAAAAAATTTCCCTTGGGTTGGTAAAAAGAATGTTGAAACATTTCTTCATTTTCCCGATATCAAACTTTATCAAGACAGTGATTTAATAAATATTTTTTTCAAAGCCATTACCTCTCAAATGCTTGGTGGAGGCAATCCTTCACACCAACCGGTGCCGCCCATTTCTCATGAAGAAAAAGAGGATGAAGTAGTGGAGGAGAATGACTCTGTCTCTCAAATAGATGAAATAGATGAAACAGAAGAACCAGAGGATGAATTTGTAGGGGCGAGGCATGACTCGCCCTCATCTCCAGATGAAATAATAGATAATGATTTAAAGGAAGTTTCTCCCCAAGATTTGGGTTTTTCCAAAGACGAACCAAAACCAATACCAGAATCAGAAATAATTTCTCCCCTTTATCAAGAGGAGATCCCGACTAGTCGGGAGAAAGGTTTTAAATTTCCAAAAATTAATTTTAAATTACCCAAAATAAAAATTAATTTTTTAATTCTTCTTTTACCCATATTTGTAATTTTAGCTTTTCTTTCTCTATTTATTTCCAAAGCCAAAATTACTCTTTATTTAACTCCCTACGAATTTGAAAAAACCGTTAAAGTTACCCTCGATGCTAATGTTTCCGATATTTCATCATCGACCATTCCGGTTGAGAAAAAAGACACTGTTGTTAGTTCTTCGGTTACCGTCAACACCACCGGTCAAAAAACCGTCGGCACTAAAGCCACTGGTGAGGTAACTATTTTTAATAAATTGGAAAAAGTTCAAAATATTCCCAAGGGATCAGTTTTTATTGATTCTAACGGTCAAAAATTTGAGCTGGTCAGCACTGTTCAAGTTGCCGCGGCAGTCATCGATTATAATTCTGGCACCATGAATTTTGGTCAAGTTAAAACATCAATTTCTGCTTCAGATATTGGTCCAGAATATAACATCAGCAAAGATGCCTCGCTCACATTAAAAGATTTTTCCGAAAATTCGGTAATAGTTAAAAGTAATACCACTTTCACTGGTGGCACCAAAGAACAAGTCAGTGCCGTCAGTAAACAGGATAAAATCAATGCTGAAAATGAATTAAATCAAAAATTATCCGAAGAAGCCAATAAAAAAATAAGTGAAGAATTAAATAATTCTAGCGACATTTTAAATGAAACTGTTCAAATTAAAAAAGGTAAAATTGAATTTAATCGCGAAGTTGATGAAGAAACTAATGAGTTAACCGCCACTGCCCAATCCACAGTCAGTGTTTTTGTTATTAATTCAGATATAAAAAATAAAGTTATAAATCAATTTCTATCCCAGGAAAATGGGTTTTCCGATTCTGATATCGATATTAACTCCTTTGTTTTTAACTTTAAAATTGATAAATTAAACACAGACCAAGCCTCCGGCAGTTTAACTATCAAAGGTTCTTCTTCCCCAAAAATTAATATTGATGTTATTAAAAAAAGTATTTCCGGAAAAACAATTAAAAATGCTCAAAAAATTATTACCAAAGCTGTCAATCGAGTCTATAACTATGATTTTCAAATTTATCCTCCATTATTTAAAATTTTACCTTTCAATAAAAACAACATTTCTATTGATATAAAAACTAAATCTACGTGAGTTATATTTATCTAAAAAAACCATCACCTTCGGCAAAATCTAAACTAGCAACCAAAAAAAAAGTGGTCGCTTTCTCTCTTTTATGTATTGGATTGGTTTTTTTAGCCTCGGCAATATTTCCCATTCTAAAATTTCAGTTGAAATATTCAACTAACTTTAACCAAATATTAAATCCCTTATCTATTCGAAGTGTTAATTCTCAAAATATTTTAGGTGCTGTCACTACTGATTACACTCAAATTTCAAATTGGTTCAATTCTGGTTCCTCAAATTCTAATCAAATATTTTCCAACGACAAAACTTCGACCTATTTAATCTCCATTCCTAAATTAAAAATTAGTAATGCTGTTGTCACCCTTGGCAGTATGGATTTAAAAAAAAGCCTAATTCAATATCCTCAAACCGCTTTACCTGGACAATTGGGTAATACTGTTATTTTTGGACATTCAGTTCTGCCTCAATTTTTTAGTTCCAAAAATTATCTCACTATTTTTTCCACTCTCTATAAACTTCAACCGGGAGATGAAATTTTAATTGATTACGATAATGTTCAATACGAATATGTTGTCAGTGAAATGTTTGAAGTTAAACCCACTGATCTTTCAGTTCTAGAGCAACGCTACGATCAAAAAAATTTAACCCTCATAACGTGTAGTCCTCCGGGCACTTATCTCCGCCGCCTTATCATCAAATCCACCCTGAGTACAAAATAATTTTTTTAAAACCCTCCGTATATGTTTTCCTTTTTTTAAATCCTTCCTCCCCGCTATTGCGGGGTATCCTCCCTTATCAAGGGAGGAAGTCTTTATTTTCTCTCCCCTTGTTAAGGGGAGATACCGGTTTATCCGGAGTGAGGATTTTAATTAAGAGAAATTTCTTATACAATTATTTGTAATGAAATTTACAGATGATAATTATGTTACTCAAAAAGGTCATATTAGATATTTAGAAGAATTAAAAATATTAGCCATAAGAAATAGAAAGAATCCCACAGAAGCAGAATACATAATGTGGCGATATTTAAGAAAAAGTAAATATAAATTCTTAAGACAAAAACCAATGTTCAGATTTATTTTAGATTTTTATTGTCGAAAATTATTATTATGTATTGAAATAGATGGTGATTCACATGATAAAAAGAAAAATTATGATTTATTAAGAGATCAATATTTAAATACAGTAAATATTAAAACCATCAGATTTACTAATGATGAAGTTTTAAATAATTTTAATAAAGTTTTAGAAAGACTTCTCCCTTTGTTAAGTTGAGATACCCCGAAACTTCGGGGAGAGAGGATTTTAAAATAAGTTATAATCCTTCTATGAACCATCTTGCCATTGACTATGGCACCAAAAATATCGGTCTAGCTGTTTCTATTCTCGGTGTAATAACTCCAATTCCGGCTATTAAAAATGATGATCATGTTATTGATAATTTAACCAAAGTTATCGCTGATTATAAAATTGATGGAATTTATGTTGGTGTGTCAGAAGGGGAGGTCGCCGATCTCACTAAAGCCTTTGTGAAGAAGCTTAAATCCATGTTAAAATTAAGCATCGAAACAGTTGAAGAGGCTGTTTCGACAATCGAAGCCCAGCAAATTTATATTCAAAATAAGAATAAAAAGAAAGATTATAAAAAATTAATCGATTCAGTTGCTGCTGCCGTTATCTTAAGGAGAGTTACAGGTTACTAGTTAAAAATAAGTTATGATTAAAAATCTAATTTCCCCCATTCAAGCTTGGTTATTATTACAAGGCCGCTGTGTCGGTTGCGGTGCCGCGCTTTCCCATGGTGTCGCCAAAGATGTTCGTGGAAAAACCACTGTTACATGTAAATGTGGTCGTATTTTTATTCACGACAAATCAAAAAATTCCTATCGTAGGGCGTTATTTGACGAAATTTAACTAATAATGAAACGGGTTTTAGCCATCATCACCCTTTTTCTTTTTGTTGCAATTATCGGATTTCTTGCTTATTTAAAAATCAATTCTAAGCCTGTTTCATCAAACACCACCAACACTATGTTTGTCATTAAAAATGGCGACAGTTTGGTTAAAATTTCTCAAAAACTAAAATCAAATTCTTTAGTCCGCAGTCAGTATTCTTTTTTATTTTATGCCTATAAATTGGGATTAAATAAAAAAATCCAAGCTGGAACTTTTCGTTTAAACCAATCACTTTCCGTTAAAGAAATCATCACTAAACTTTCCCAAGGTGGTGTCAGTGATTATTGGCTAAAAATTATCGAAGGCACTCGTGTCGAGGAAAACGCCTCGCAATTTCCCAAAAATACCGATTTTACCGGTAAAGAAGGCTATCTTTTCCCCGACAGCTATTTAATCCCCACCTATTACACCGCCGATCAGATTTTTGAAGTCATTAATGACAATTTTGAACAAAAATTTGCCAAAGCCAAAGAAGATGCCACTAATACCAAATTAACCGATAAACAAATTTTGGTTTTAGCTTCAATTATTGAACATGAAGCCAGAACTTTAAAGGTCAAACAAGGAGTCAGCGGAGTCTTAATGAATCGTCTTAATATCAACATGCCTCTTCAATCAGATGTTACCGTTCAATACGCTCGCGACACTCTCGCCATTCGTAGCCTTGGCGAAGGATTGGAAAAATACAAATATTGGAAAGATTTAGATGCTGCCGATATTTCCATTGTTTCTCCTTACAATACTTATAAAAATAATGGTCTGCCACCTGGTCCGATTTGCAATCCGGGATATGATTCCATTTATGCTGCCTTCCATCCCACCGAATCCAACTATCTTTTTTACCTTACCGGTAACGATGGAATTATGCACTACGCCACCACCCTCGACGAACACAATACCAATATTGCTAAATATTTGAAATAAATTACTTAATGAACTTCTTTTTTATTAAATAATTTTCATTAGAAACAATCGACTTATCGATTTCTTTTTCCAATTCTTTTCTAGCATTTCCGGCAATTTTACCACCTCTATTTGCATCTTCCTTTAATTTCGGCACACCATTAGATTTTTCTATCCTATGGATTTCTGTTGTTGATCTTTCTCCAAGCATTGTAAAAATCAATTCAAAATCATCCATATGATCTCTCAAATTTTCTCTTTTAAGACCTTTCAATTTTTTATATTCATTTGGAGTCACTCCAAAAGTAGCCTTAGAAATTTCGGCCGTTAAGATTTGATAATCTGTTTGTTCCCTTGCTCCTCTTTTTTGCCATTCATCTGTCAATTCTTCCCGAATAACAATTCCTCGCATTCTTTTTTCAATCCAACTATCAGGATATCCTTTTGCTTTATACAATGCTCGTGTTCGTTTCGTAGCCAGTTCTGGATCCTCTATTTCTTGAACCCTTTCATAACCAACTTTAGCTAACCATAATTTAAAAGGTTCAGCTTTTGGCGAGGGAATTGATTGAATAATTCTAAATACGCCCTCTGTATTAGCACAATCAGTTTCACGCATTTTTCCATCAGGGGCTTTTAATTTCAACCCGTGACAAAATGTCACGACTTGATTACTTTCTTCAACTAATCTTTGTTTTAATTTTCGCCAATAAGCACCACTATCTACACTATCAGTTAAAGCACCACAAATATCTACCACCGAAAACCACCACTCATTTAAATATATTATTCTTCTAATTTTTTTGCCTTTAAAAATTGCCAAATGGTCATTATTCATACAAAAATAATACTCTTACAATTAACCCTGTCAATAACCAAAACCGAATAAAAGGCGAATATATTATTAAATTTCGTAGAGACGCATCATGATGCGTCTCTAACAATAAAATACAACAATTATTATTATCACCGAATAGCCATTTGCTTTTTCTAAATTATTTGGAAAAAGGATAAATTTTTTACTCAATTTTAATCCCAAATTCTCCTTTTTCAATATATATCCATTACACACAAAAACTATACGGCCAATGTGTAATAAATGTGTACAATTCCACTTTTCACCTAAAATATTGACTTTTCACCCCAAAACCACTATACTTCTCCTTAGATTATAGGTTACTTTTTATTAATCTTAAAAATTTAAAAAATGAATCACGAAATGCCTAGTGAATCAATAAATCAACAACCAGCCATCCAACCAGAAGTTAGAAGAAAATCAACTTTAGGTCAAAAAGTTAAAAGAGCAATGGCTGGAGGTTTCGCAGCTTTAACAATCGGTACTGTCGGTTGTGAAAAAATTCCAAATCAACAGGAAGCTCCTCCAGAATCTGCATTTGTTTATGAAGACCCCTCAGCAGAGCCTTCATATGAACCTCAAGAA
>CAYSME010000021.1:0-12283 GCA_964432085.1 uncultured Gammaproteobacteria bacterium
TGAAGCCAGAACTCCATTAATTATTTCTTCTCCCAATAATCAACCAGTCGATAAATATTATAAATTTGCCAAAATAGCCGAAGGATTACAGCCAACTGATTATGTAATAGACGAAAAAACCAGATCAGCCACTCTATCAGAATATGGTATTCGTAAAGTTGAAAAAGTTTTGAATGTTAATAATCTATATGAAGAATCTTTCGAAACCATTCACTATATTGAAAACGCTATCAAAGCTCAAGCTCTTTTTCACAAAGACAAAGATTATGTCATCAAAGATGGTGAAATAATTATCGTTGATGAATTTACTGGTCGTCTTATGAATGGTCGTCGTTGGTCAGACGGTCTTCACCAAGCCGTTGAAGCCAAAGAAGGAGTTAAGGTTCAACAGGAATCTCAAACATGGGCCACCATTACTTTTCAAAACTATTTCCGACTTTATGAAAAATTAGCCGGTATGACTGGAACGGCCGCCACTGAATCTGAAGAATTTAAAAAGATTTACGATTTAGATGTTGTTCCTATTCCCACCAACAAAGAAAAACAGAGAATTGATAAAGGTGATTTGATTTTTAAATCACAACGATCCAAATATGCCGCTGTTGCCAATTTTGTTGAAGAAAAACACAAACTTGGACAGCCAGTCCTTATCGGCACCACTTCAATAGAAAAAAACCAAATTATTTCTTCTCTTTTAAAGAAAAAAGGCCTGCCGCATCAGGTTTTAAATGCTAAAAATCATCGATCTGAAGCCGAAATTATTTCCAAGGCTGGTAAAAAAGGAGCTATCACGGTTGCCACCAACATGGCTGGTCGTGGTGTTGATATTATTCTTGGCGGACCAAAGGAAGATGTTGATAAAAAAGTTTGGCAAAAAGAACACGATGAAGTTTTAGGTTTAGGTGGACTTTGTGTTATTGGCACCGAACGCCACGAGTCTCGTCGTATTGATAATCAGCTTCGTGGTCGTGCTGGACGTCAAGGTGATCCTGGTTTTTCTCAATTTTATGTAGCTCTTGATGATGATTTAATGCGTGTTTTTGGTGGTGAAAAAATCAGTGCTCTTATGGGTCGATTTAACATGCCAGAAGATGTTCCTCTAACTCATCCGCTTGTTTCCAAAGTTATTGAACAAATTCAAGTCAAAGTTGAAGGCTTTAATTTTGATTCTCGTAAAAACCTGGTTGAGTATGATGATGTTATTAACAAACAGCGAACCATTGTTTATCAACTTAGAGACCAAACTCTTTTAAATCAAAAAGACGATCCAGAAAAAAACAAAGAAACTATTTTTTCCAATCTGGAAAAACAAATTAATTCCATCGTTTCTATAAATTCAAATTACGAAACAGGTAAGCCGGATTATGAAAAAATTATTTTAGAATTTTGTGAAATTTTACCTCTTGATCCAAGTCAGCGTTCCAATTTAAAAAGTAAATTAGAAAAAGCTAAAGATCCATCAGAATTTTTAATTAAAACTCTTACAGATCAATGGCAACAACGGGTTGATTATTTTGGAAATGACCTAGCCAATAGTATTACCACTTTTGCTATTATTTCCACTCTCGATCCTCTTTGGGTCGAACACTTAACCGCTCTTGATGATTTGCGTGATGGAGTTCGTCTTCGTGGTTATGCCCAAAAAGATCCTTTGATTGAATATCGAAAAGAAGGTTTTGAAATGTTTCAAAAATTAATGGCTCAATTTGAGTACAACTTAGTTCGTAAATTATTCCGACTCGAGCCAGTTACTGCACCCACTAACATACCTAAAAATATTACCGAAGGTAGGGGAGATTCTATGTCAGAACAACAAAATACTGAGCCTGCCAATCTTGAGCCTGCCGAAAGACCAAAACAAGAGACTATTAAAAACGACCAGGTTATTGGCAGAAATGATCCTTGTCCCTGCGGCTCCGGTAAAAAATATAAAAAATGTTGTTATCCAAAATTTGGTTAATACATGAGTATTCTAAACGCTTTTCTAAATCTTACCGAAATGGAAACCGTTCATCAAATTGAACGCATGCACGCTTATCCTCCTCGTCTTTATTTTTTAGCCAATATCCTTGAATACCGACCTGAATTTATTTTCATTTACAAAATAAATAATTCTTTTTTTAATTTTATCGACACGACCAGATTTATTTATAATAAAAATAATATTTATATATTTCTATTTTTAATCATAATCATATTAGTTTTTTGTAAAATATTTTGTGGTCAAAAAAAGCATTGAAACAAAAATATTAATTTTAATCCTGATTTTTGCTGGGTTTTTATATTTTTTTAAATTAAGCAGTATTCCTTCTGGTGTTTATGTGGATGAAGCCGTTGCTGCCTACGATTCCTATTCAATACTTAAAACTGGTGCCGATCATTATGGTAAATTTTTACCATTGTCTTTTCGTTTTTTTAGCGCTTACACTCCCGGTCTTTTTGTATATCTAAACACTATCCCTATTAAACTTTTTGGTTTTAATAATTTTTCTATTAGATTTATTTCTGTTATCTCTACTCTCATTCAATTAATTTTTTTATATTTAATTTTTAAAAAATTTTTTATTCATAAATCATACTTCACAAACCTTATTTCAATATTATTTATCAGCATTTCTCCTTGGGTTGTGTTTAACGCCCGGCTTGGCTATGAAGTAACCCTAGCTCAGACATTTTTAACAATTGCTGTTTATTTTTTATTAGTTTCCATCAATAAACCCAAATTTCTTTTACTTTCTTCTCTGTTTTTTTCCTTATCAGTTCACACTGCTCATACTCAAAAAATTTTAGCCCCATTAATTATTATTTTCTCTTTTTTACTTTTTAAAATTTGGCGTTACCCTAAAAAAATAATTTTATTTTCAATTTTAATTTTAATTATTACCCAAATACCAAATTTTTATTTAATAACTACCAAATCATTTTGGGTAAAAAATTCCTCAATTAGTAATAATTATTCAACTTTTATCGACAATCTAAATTATCAATTTTTCCAAACCATTTCTCCGAAAACCTGGTTTAATCAATCGCCTGACATAGATCTTCAACACCAGATCCCGGAAATATCTCTTTTTTATTCTTGGATGTTTTTACCTATCTTGATTGGTTTTTTAAAAGTATTTTTTGCCAAAAATAAACCGATTGAATTTAAATTTATAATTGGGTTTTTATTGATTTCTTTAATTCCAGGACTTTTATCGGGTCGGTTTATGTCCACCCAAAGGTTAATTCCACTTTTAATTCCTTTGTCAATTTTTCTATTTTTAGGTGTTGAAAAAATAATAAGCTTTATTAAAAACAAAATTATTCTTCTTTTATTATTTCTCTCTCTAGCTTCTTTTTCATTAATCTTTTTGTTTCGATCTTATTTTATTCTTTTACCTAATCTTTATGCCTCTGCCTGGAACTATGGTGCCGACCAGGTATCTAAAATTATTCAGGAAAATCCAAACAAACATTTCATTATCGACAACACTCGTCATTCAAGGGAATACATTTTGTATTTGTATCATTTAAAATATAACCCGGAAAAATTTCACCAGGAAATAGGGGATAGTTGGTCAAAAGATTATTATCAAAATATTAACAATATTGTAAATATTTCTTTTTCTAATATAGAAATTAGACCTGTATCTGGTTTAGATTTCAATAATCCCGATAATATTATTATTGGTGATAATTTATTAACCCCCAATTCTGATTCTAAAAAAATATCCGTTCAACTTATTAAGGAAATAAAATATCCAAATCAAAAAACAGCTTATAAAATCTATCAACCGAGTATAATACAGTAATGAGTATATATAAAAAAATTTTTACTGAAATCAAAAAAGCTAAAAACATTCTGCTTACCCTTCATCCAAGTCCTGACGGTGATTCTATTGGTGCCAATTTAGCCCTGTATCATGCCCTCACTAAAATGGGTAAAAAGGTCACTCTACTTGGCGGTGATTCTAAATTTCCTCAAAATTTTTCCACCCTTCCAGGCGCCAATAAAATAATTCCTAAAAATTTTTTCCAAATTAATCAATCTGATTATGATTTATTTATAATCACCGATATCGCCGCACCGGGGATGATCTCCCGTCAAGGTAACATGGAAATTTCCAAAAAACTTAAAACTGTAATTATTAAAAAAACTATTATCATTGATCATCATGCCAGTAACCCCAAGTTTGCCGATATTAATCTGGTTAATCCCAAAGCTCACGCCGCTTGTCAGCTTGTTTACGAATTATTAAAGAAAAATAATGTTCAAATCTCTAAAAATATTGCTGTTTGTCTTTTTATTGGCATCTACACCGATACTGGTGGTTTTAAATATTTCCATCCAACCTACAAAACTTTTTTAGTTGCCTCAGAATTGGCCAAAATTAATCCCAATTTTGATAAGATCATTTTTGACATTGAAAACAATGAAAATTCCACTCGTCTTAAATTTGTTTCCCTAATGTTAGATTCGATTAAAACCTATCTTTCAGGCAAAGTTGCCATTGCTTATGTTAGTTACGAAAATTTGCAAAAAAATAATATAAGTAATAATGTCACCAGTACTTCAGAGATAGCCAACACTCTTAAGTCAGTTATTGGTTGGGAAATTGGTGTTTGTATGCTTGAATCGCAGCCAAACACTATTAAAGTCAGTCTTAGAACTCGTGATGCTAATAAATATAATCTAAGTAAATTATCAACAGCCATTGGAGGTGGAGGCCATAAAGCTGCTGCTGGAGCTGTTTTAAATATGTCCTATGCTGAAGCGATAGAATTAGTCGTAAAAACCGTCAAAAAAATTTTTCCCAAAATAGAAGAATAACGTGGGGATTTGGAGATGAAATTAGATAGATTATATTTTTTTAAGCGCTATGCTCAAATATAATTTATTTCATCTCATCTCCAACCACTGTTTTGATTATTAATCACAATTATCGATTTCGTCAAAAGATATAGTAACTTCTGCAGTTTCATCCAGGGATTTAACACTGAAATTTGTACCACTAGGTAAAAAAGCAGAGTCTCCTTCCGTTAGGATCTTAAATTCTATTACCAGTATTCTTCCTTTGGAGCATAAAATTCTCCTGTTTTTTCTAGATGATCTCAAAATACATTTTTGAGATCTTTCAAGTGTAAGTGTTTTACCTGCTCCTTCAAATCTTTTTTTTAAAGTAGCTACTTTATCATTAACTTTTTTTATAAAACCCATTATGTCCAATCCTTTCTTTTCAATCAAAACAGCCCCACATTGTATCTTAATATTTTGCTAAAATCAACCTATGGATGATTGTGTATTTTGTAAAATAATTAAAGGTGAAATTCCTTGTCATAAAATTTACGAAGATGATAAATATCTAGCTTTTTTAGACATCAATCCCGTCTCTATCGGCCACACTCTTTTAATCCCCAAAGATCATCATCGTTGGGTCTATGATGTCCCGGATTTTGGCAAATATTGGCAAATCGCTCAAAAAATAGCCATTAGTATTAAAAATTCATCTTTAAATTCAGATTTTATTAGTTTTATAACTATGGGTAATGAAGTTCCCCACGCCCATATCCACATAATTCCTAGAAAAAACACTGATTCAGTTGGGCCAGCCCTTTCAGCCATTCCTCATTTAAAAATTTCAGAAGAAAAATTTACAGAAATTGCCGAAATTATTACTAATTCAACATTAAAGTAATATGGTAAACAATGATTTAAATCAAAATGAGATTCTTATCGAACTAAAAAAACTTAATAAGAATTTAGAAAAAGGCAGACATCCGTTTCATCTTTTTTGGAGCAATTTTTTACGCGGGACTTTCTATTCTCTTGGAGCCATATTTGGAACTCTTGTTTTAGCATCAGTTGTAATTTATCTCTTTTCTCGTTTTAATTTCACTCAATCAATTTCCAAATGGATCGAATCCACCATGAGTCAAATCAATTGGAACAAAATTGTCACCCCTCAACTACAAACTATACAGGAAAAATCTGATTAATTGCTTTTTCTATTCGCTCTTACTCTATCAACTTTTGTCAATAATTTTTTTCTCAAGCGTACGTTTTTGGTGGTAATATCGATTAATTCATCGCTATTAACAAAATCTAGTGATTCTTCAATAGAATATTTAACGGCAGGAGCTAAAACGATATTATCGTCATTTCCAGCAGATCGTGTATTGGTTAAGTGTTTTCCTTTACAGATATTGATTTCCAAATCTCCTTCAACCGGTCTTAGCCCTACAATTTGTCCTTCATAAACTTGCTCATTTGGGTTTATAAAAGTAATTCCACGATGTTGAGCCAAATCCAATCCATACGACAAAGCTTTTCCAGTTTCAAAAGCAATCATCACCCCGTTTCGTTCTTTTTTAGTTTCTTCCTGTTTTAGTTCATATCCTAAAAATAATGTATTTATCGACACAGTTCCTTTTGTCTCTGAAATCAAAATATTTCGCAAACCTAAACCATTTCTTTCACTTATTTTATAAGTCATCTTAGTTCCAAATTTTTCATCAGTTTGCATATCCAACATTTCACCTTTTCTTTTTCCTAATTCAGAAGTCACAGTTCCCACATATTCATCCGGAACAATAATGGTCATTTCATTAAATGGTTCATGAACTTTCCCATCAATCGTTTTTAAAATAACTTCAGGTTTTCCAACTTCCATTGCATAACCTTCACGTCGTAATTTTTCGATTAAAACAGCCAAATGTAACTCGCCTCGACCAGAAACCAAAACTCTGATTGCATCATTTGGATCATCCTCAATTTTTAATCCTAAATTAGTTTCCACTTCCTGGTTTAATCTTTCTTTAAGTTCACGACTAGTTAAAAATTTTGCCTCATCTCTGGCAAATATAGATGTATTTGGGCCAAAGCTAGCTTTTAGGGTTGGTTCAGCCACTTCAATAGTTGGCAATGCCACTTGATAATTTACCGAAGTCAAAGTTTGCCCAATTTCAATTCCAGAAATTCCCGATATATAAACAATTTCTCCACTTGAAGCCTCTTGTACCTCTACTTTAGTTATTCCTTCATTAACATACATTTTTTCAACCTTAAAATTACCGGCAACTTTTTGATCTGGCTTTACCAAAGAAATAAAATCTCCTTTTTTAACAGTTCCTTGATTAATTCTTCCCAAAGCCAATCGGCCTAAATATTCATTTTTTTCAAAAGCCGAAACTAATATTTGAAATGGTTTATCTATATCATGTTGTGCATTCGGTATTGTTTTTAAAATAGTTTCAAACAAGTGAGCCATATCTCCATTTTGTTCCAATGATTCAGGCATTTCTAAAAATGTTTTTCCATCTCGACCAATTGCATAAATAATTGGAAAGTCTAAAAGTTCTGGATCATCAGCTAAAGACAAAAATAAATTTTCAGTATCCGACACCACTTCTTTAACTCGTTGATCTTTTCGGTCAATTTTATTAATCACCAAAATAACTTTAAGTTTATAATCCAAAGCTCTTTTCAACACAAATTTGGTTTGAGAAAGCGGACCCTCAGCTGCATCTACTATCAACAACACTCCGTCAGCCATGTTTAAAACTCTTTCCACTTCTCCGCCAAAATCAGCATGTCCTGGGGTGTCTATGATATTAATTTTAGTGTCTTTATAAAAAACAGATGTATTTTTAGATAAAATTGTGATTCCTTTTTCCCTCTCCAATTCGTTACTATCCATGATTCGATCTTCATTCATCTCTGCCTGGTTATCTCTAAAAGTATGAGTTTGCTTCAACATTGCATCCACTAAAGTAGTCTTACCATGGTCAACATGGGCAATCACGGCAACGTTTCTGATATCGGTGAATTTGGGCATTCGTGTATTGTACTATAATATTTAAATTTTGCAATAAATTAGGTTAATTTAATTGTATTGATTATAATAGAATTTATGAAACATTTTGTCAAAAAAATAATTTTATTTTTTTTAATTCTATTAATTTTTATTTTCATCTTTTTTTTGCTTTTTCCAAAAAAATTAACTAAAGAAAAAATAGAAAGTAAAATTACCCAAACCACGACTAAAATAGAAGCCGCCCTGTCAAGGGAGGTGGCTCTCCGAAATTTCGGAGAGACGGAGGGTTTAAATTCTAAACATTTAATTGAAACAGTTTTTATTCAGCAGGCTCCGAAAAAAAATTGGGATCAACCTTGGCAGGATGCCTGTGAAGAAGCCTCTCTTTTAACCGTTGATTATTTTTACAAGAATATTAATTCTGTCACCATCCAAACAAACCATGACGATCTTCTCAAAATGATCGAATTTGAAGAAAATCAGGGATACAGCCACGATTTGAATATCAATCAAATGTCGCTAGTCGCTCAAAATTATTTAGGATATCAAACCAAAGTTATTGAAAATCCCACCGTTGAAGACATTAAAAAATATTTAGTTCAAAATATTCCAGTTATTATCACTGCCAATGGCAAAACTCTTTATGAAGAAAATAAGCATTTTAATTCAGGCGGTCCTTATTACCACAGCTTAGTAATTCTTGGTTTTAACGACGACAAACAACAGTTCATTGTCCATGATGTTGGCACTAAATCCGGAGCTTATTTTAAATATTCTTTTAATTTATTAATGGAAAGCATTCATGATTTTCCTTCATCACTTAAAAAAGAAGATATAAACAGTGGTGAAAAAAGAGTTTTAATTTTGATAAAATAACTTTAATGAATTTTAAAAATAAATTTTCAATTATCAGTTTAATTTTATTTTCTTCTTTTTTATTTTCGGCCTGCACTAATAAAACTCAAGAAACATATCTAAATATGGATCAAAATAATTCTCCCTCGTCCGCCGAAGTTTCAACGGAGACGGAAACTCCAATTTCAACCCAAAGTTCAATTAAAAATACTGACACTTTGGTTGCTATCACCACCAAGGATGGCCAAATAGTTTTAAAGCTTTACTCAAAAGAAGCTCCAAATACCGTTGCTAATTTTATTAAAAAAGCTGATTCGGGTTTTTATAAAGGTTTGAATTTTCATCGAGTTATTGCTGGGTTCATGGCTCAAGGTGGTGATCCTTTAGGTAATGGCACTGGCGGTGGCAAAATTGCTTCAGAAATAAATAATATCCCTTTTGTTCGGGGAACCATTGGTTTGGCTCGGGGAGGAGATAAAGCTGTCAGTAACGACAGTCAATTCTTTATTTGTTTTACCACAGAAGGTTGTCAACATTTAACCGGAGATTACGTTAATTTTGGAGAAGTTATTTCTGGTCTTGATATTTTAGATAAAATTCAACAAGGCGACAAAATTATAGATATCACTACCAAAACCAAATAATGAAAAAGATTCTACCCTTTTTAATCATCGTTGGTGTTTTAGTCGCTTTTTATTTTCTTACTTCAAAAAAACCAACCTCAAATATTACTTCTGCTTCAAATCCTAACACCGACTTAATTTTATTTTACGGTAACACTTGTCCTCATTGTAAAATTGTTGAAGAATTTATCTCCACAAATGAGATTGATCAAAAATTAAAAATAAGCCAACTTGAAGTTTATGACGATAAATCCAATTCCGCTCTTTTTTCTAATTTAGTGCAAGAAATTTGCCAAGATCAATTAAACTCAGAAGGTTTACCTGTTCCTTTTCTAATTGATCAATCAGATAAAAAATGCATTATCGGTGACACCCCCATAACTGACTATCTAACCGAAAAAACAAAATAGCTTTAATGGTAAAATTAATTGTGTCTAAAAAAAAGCACACTAAATTTACTTTTCAATCATTAATTAGGTTAATTATTTTTAGTGTTATTGTTTTTTTTACAATTTCTTTTATTGCTAATCAAAAATTAAATTCTTCTAAAAAAATAGACCCGTCTGTTTATCTAGATGAAGATCAAAGTAATTTTATTTTAGGTAAAACCACTGAAATAGGAAATGATATTTATCAGTCAATTCCGGAAGAAAGTCGCAATCAGTTAAAAAATTTGAATCAAAACCCAGCTGTAATTTTTATTCAAGAAAAAATAAATGAAATTAAAGAGGCAAGTCAGGGATTTCCTCAAAAACAAATAAAAGAAATTAAAAAAATGGTTATTCAAAATATTTACGAAAACACCCTCAGAAGCATTGATTCAGAATAATTATGTCATCCCTTTCAGAACTCAAATCAAAATTAATTTTATTAAAAACAAAATTATCTTACGATGATAATTTAAATAAATTAAACGATCTTAAAAAACAATCAGAAGACCAAAACCTTTGGCAAGATCCCGTTAAAGCTCAAGAACTTCTTCAAAATATTTCTGATCTTCAAAAAAATATTCAAACTATTAATTCTATAGAATCAGACATTAAAAATCTTGAAGAATTTGAAAATCTTTTACAAACTGAACCGGATGAAACATTAGAAAACGAAATGAAAAATCAACTAAATAGTATAAAAAAAGAAATCTCTAATTTAGAACTGCAAACATATTTATCCGGTAAATACGACAAAAATAATGCCATTTTTTCAATTCACGCCGGACAAGGTGGCACCGAGGCTATGGATTGGACTTCAATGTTACAAAGAATGTATATGAAATTTTTTGAAAAAAAAGGTTGGAAATATGATTTGATTGACATCACTCCAGGTGATGAAGCCGGTGTTAAATCAGTTTATTTTAAAATTTATGGAGACCATGTTTATGGGTATCTCAAACATGAAGGTGGCACCCATCGATTAGTTCGACTTTCTCCCTTTAATGCCGATCAACTTCGTCAAACATCTTTTGCTAAGGTTGAAGTTTCACCGGTTATTGAAAATGATAATACTGTTTCAATTAAACCTGAAGATGTTGAATTTTCTGCTTTTCGTTCCGGCGGTAATGGCGGTCAAAATGTCAACAAAGTTTCCACCGCTGTTCGTATTGTACACAAACCAACAGGAATTTCCGTTAGTTCTCAAAGTCAGCGTTCTCAAGAACAAAATCGCAATATGGCTATGGAAGTTTTATTATCAAAACTTTGGGCTATTGAACAGGAAAAACAAAATCAAGAGAAAAAAGATATTAAAGGAGAAAACGTTGTTGCTGGTTGGGGACACCAAATTCGTTCATATGTTCTTCACCCCTACAAAATGGTTAAAGATTTACGGACCAGATATGAAACTTCAGACACCACCAGTGTTCTTGATGGTAATCTCGATGATTTTATTGAGGCTGAGTTAAAATTATAAATATGAAAATTTTTAAAAAAATTTTGAAAATATTTTTTGTTTTTATTTTTAGTCTTATCTTTTTAATCGTTTTATGTGTTTCCATTGCTTCATCAATATTTTCAAGGTCTATAGGAAAAAATCCAAATTATTTGGTTGAAACAACATATAACTCAATTAAATTCAATCCTTATTCTTCCAAAGACAAAATTAATTTTTTAATTTTAGGATTGGATGAACGAAATGATGCTCTCGAAAAAACCGAAACCACCGACACAATAATTTTTGCCTCTTTAAATCTAAAAACTTTTAAATTTAATTTAATTTCCACCCCCAGAGATCTTTGGTTTTACGAAAAAGAAACAAAAATAAACAACCTTTATCCTTTATCATTAGAATCAAATCAAGATAAATTTGACTTCTTAAAGTCAAATTTTCAAACGCTTTATGGACAAACAATTGACCATATTATCATTATAAATACCCAAGATTTAATTAATTTTGTCAACATCATTGGTGGAGTTGATGTTTATTTAGAAAAAGGATTTATTGACGATCAATATCCAAATCAAGCCTACATAGACAATCCTTCACCTGAAATTCCAATTTATAAAACCATTTCTTTTCCATCAGGCTGGAACCACTTAGATTCCACCAATATTACCGAATTTGTTCGTTCTCGAAAAAGCGCCGAAACTGCTGCAGAAGGTGGCACTGATATTGGCCGTATTCAACGTCAACAAATTTTAATTGAAACTCTTTTAAATAAAATCAAAACAGGGGAGTTAATCACTAATGTTGATCAATTTCAAAATCTTTATTTTTTTTGGCAAGATATTTCCAAAACTCTTTCCGATAATGATTTACTACAAATAGCCTTAACTCTAAATAAAAATTTATTAAATATTTCGCTTAATAAAGTTGAGATACCTATTGGAACCGATGATACTGATGGAATAATATATCATCCCGAAAAAACCAAATTTACTAAACAATGGATTTTCATTACCAACGACGATAAATATTATAGCCTCCAGAATTTTATTTCCGAGAAAATTAAATAGCTCCCATTTCTATTTTTTGCTATACTGAATTATTAGTTTTTAAAATTAAAATGGATATTCC
>CAYSME010000022.1:0-1551 GCA_964432085.1 uncultured Gammaproteobacteria bacterium
TATTTTGCATATAGGATTGAGATTATTGGGAATAAAGACAGTGGAAAAGATGTAAAGATATGATAAAATAGGCTTCGCGCATTTAAAATAAATTATTGGAGGTAGACATGTTTGATCTTGAAAATTCACACATGGTAAAAAGCGGCAAACTTGATATTACAGACGTTGATGTAGAAGGCCATTTAGTAAGGAAATGTAGGTTCATAGATGATCCAGAAAGTGAAATACATTTTTGGTGCGATGGGCTTTTTTTTTCTGACGTTCGCTTTTTACCTGAAAAAGTTCAAAGGGTTTTAATTTAATTAAAATTAACAACGCATTCTGCTACTAATTTATCTCCTTAATAAACCGCGCGGCCCGCAACTTGGCTCTTGTATTTTTGTATAAGAGTTTGTAGTTTGCGGGTTTTTCTTGGGAAAAATTAATTAAAAATCTTTTTATAGATTTCGGAATAGTGGGAAACGGGGATAAATTTGATATCTTTTTTAACTTCTTTGGGAATATTAATCAGATTTTTTTCGTTATCTTTGGGGATGAAAATAGTTTTTAGTCCGGCGCGATGGGCAGCAATAGATTTTTCTTTAAGACCACCAATTTCTAAAATATTTCCACGTAAAGTAATTTCTCCGGTCATACCGATATCCCTCGGAATCGCGACTTTTTTAAGAGCAGAAATTAGAGCAGTGGTAATGGCTCCACCGGCACTGGGACCGTCTTTTGGAGTGGCACCTTCCGGAACATGAATATGAATATCAATTTTATGAAAATCTTGATTAATACCAAATTCTTTAGCCTGACTACGAATAAAAGAAAGTGCAGCCTGACATGATTCTTTCATAACTGAACCGAGTTTCCCGGTTAATATAAGCTGACCTTTACCAGGCATAACATTGACCTCGATAAACAAAATATCACCACCAACAGAAGTCCAAGCAAGACCAGTGGATTGACCGATTTCATCTTTTTTACCTTTTAAAGTAGAAGTAAATTTTTCTGGGCCTAAGAATTTTTTAACGGTAGTTAAATTATTTAAATCGACTTTATCAACTTTATTAGCAACAATTTTTTTGGCGGCTTTTCTAAAAAGAGAAGCAAAAACTCTTTCTAATCCACGAACGCCAGCTTCTCTGGTATATTTATCAATTAAATATTTAATGGTTTCATCCTTAATTTTGGCAATATTGTTTTCCTTTAAACCATTGGCTTTTAATTCTTTTTTGATCAGATAATTTTTGGCAATATGAAATTTTTCTTCTTGAGTATAACCAGAAAAATCAATAATTTCTAAACGATCCCTTAAAGGACCGGGGATAGTGGAAACATCATTGCCGGTTAAAATAAAAAACACTTTAGATAAGTCGAGAGGAAAATCTAAATAATGGTCAGAAAAATCATGATTTTGTTCAGGATCAAGAGTTTCTAATAAAGCAGCTGACGGATCGCCACGATAATCAGCACCGATTTTATCGATTTCATCCAACATAAAAACCGGATTCATGGATTTAGCATCTTTAAGACCTTTAACAATGCGACCGGGCATGGCACCAACAT
>CAYSME010000022.1:1561-9122 GCA_964432085.1 uncultured Gammaproteobacteria bacterium
TCTTAGATTCCACTCTTCGAATGGATTGAATAATTCTACCTGGCATGGCACCAACATAAGTTCTTCTGTGTCCCCGAATTTCAGCTTCGTCACGAATACCACCAAGAGAAGCTCGAACAAAACTTTTACCCATAGCTCGGGCAATTGATTTTCCTAAAGAAGTTTTACCAACACCCGGAGGACCAATAAAACATAAAATATTGGCAGTTTGAGAAACTTCTTCCCCTTTCTTTTTATTTTTGTTTTTTAAATTCAAAACGGCCAAATATTCTAAAATTCTTTCTTTAACATCTTTAATGCCGTAGTGATCTTGATCGAGAATTTTCTGAGCTTTGGTTAAGCTAACATTGGATTTACTATATTTTCCCCATGGTAATTCCGTTACTGTTTCTAAGTATGTTCTGATATAACTGGACTCTGGAGCCATAGACCCCATTTCAATGAGACGCTCTAATTCTTTATTGAGTTTTTTTCTGATTTCCGGCGGGATATTTTTATTTTTTATTTTATTTTCAAGTTCGGAAAATTCACCACCAGTATTTTGACCAAGACGTTTCAATTCTTTTTCAATTTGTCGTTTTCTTTCTTCCAAAACATTTCTTTTAACTCCGGTATTAAATTTTTCTTGAGTTTTTTCTTCAATTGATCGCTCTAGTTCGGCCACTTTCATTTCCTGAATTAGGTATTCAGTGGCAGCTTTTAATCTTTGACTGACGATTAATGTTTCTAATAATACCTGTTTTTCGGGTATTTTTGCTTCAACTGAAAAACAAACCTGATCGGCTAAATCACTGCTAGAAACTCCCGTGCTTAATTGCATCATAGCGGGAAGGTCAAATTGGCGACCCATGGAAAAAGCTTTTTTGAGTTGACCTAATAGAGCCTCGGCTGACTGTTGAATTTCTGCAACTGGCTCAGGAACAATCGGAAGGTCAACGTATTCAACCATAAAAAAAGGATCCGTTTGAATTAAATTTAGAATATTGACTCGAGAAACCCCTTTGACGATGGCGTGAAGACTGCCATCACTTTGAAGAATGTGTTCGATTTTGGCTAAAACTCCAACATTATAAAGATCTTTATATTCTGGTTTTTCGGTTTGAGAATTTTTTTGAGCAGTGATAATAACAAGCTTATTAGTATTATCATAGGCGTGAAGTAGAGAATTCATTGATTCTTTACGGCCGAAAAAAAGTGATGTTTCTACAGAAGGGAATAAAACAATATTACGGAGAGGGATTAAAGGTAAAACCTTTCGAAGAGGTTGTGGTGCCGGAATTGGTGTTGATTCGTTAATATCTGTCATAATTAGCAGTCTAACACCTAGTTTGCTAAGTGTCAATATTTTTAATATAGTCTTTATATTTTACCTAGAGAAGATTAAATGACAAGCTGTTAAAATATAGCAGATGCGAAAGACTATTGAAACTAAAATTAAATTTGGACGAGTGGTGATTTTAGGGCGACCAAATACGGGAAAATCTACTTTACTTAACGCCATAATGAGTCAAAAAGTGGCAATTACGTCACCAATGGCTCAGACAACCCGAAAAAATACTAGAGTGGTTTTTAGTGATGAAAGAGGAAAAATTATTTTTTCAGACACCCCAGGGGTTATTAATAAAGTTTCTGATTTGATTGGTAAGCGGGTTAATACTGAGGCCCCAAAGGAAGTTGGCAGAGCTGATGTGATATTGTGTGTTTTGGATATTTCCCGACCTAAAAATGAGGAAGAAAATAAAGTAATCGGTTTGGTTAGAAAATCAAAAGCCAAAAAGATTTTGGTTTATAACAAAATGGACATAGCTGTAGATTCAAAAGATCACTTGGCTGAATATAATTATTTGGAAGATGAATTTGATAAAGTTATCTCGGTTAGTGCAATTAAAGAAAAAAATATCAAAGGACTGATTAGTTTGATTTTTGAGTTATTACCAGAAAAAGATTCTAAATCAACAGAAGAAGATGTGGAAATATTGGAATCTAAAGGGAAACCAGTAATCAGTTTGAATTCTAGAGAATATATAGCTGAAATTATAAGAGAGAAGGCTTATTTGTTTTTACGAAAAGAACTCCCCTATTCTGTTAACGTTGAGGTTGATGAAATAATTGATAAGAAAAAATTAATCTTGGTTAAAGCTCGAATTTTGACTAATGCTGATCGCTATAAAAAAATGATTATTGGTAAAGGTGGAAAAAAAATAAAAGAAATTGGTTATAACTCCAGAAAAGAATTGGAATTAATGTCCCAAAGAAAGGTATTTTTAGAACTTACAGTAGAGATTGATCGACACTGGGCAGAAAGAGATATTGAAAAATAAAATGCTAAATTTAAAGTCAATAAAAAGTATTGATAATAAAAAATTTTCAAAATGTTTTAAGAAACCGAGTTATGATGAATATTCTTTTGTCCAAATAATTCCAACAATAGAAGAGCTTTTAACAGGAAAGAAAAATAAAAACAGTTTTTCTGATGATGTTTTAGAAGGTTTAAAAAATAAATATAATAAAGTTGTTTTAATATTGATTGATGGTTTTGGTTGGAATTTTTTTGAAAAATATAAGAATGATTTTCCTTTTTTGAAAAAAGCAGTTAAAAATGGAGTAATTTCGAAAATTTCACCACAATTTCCATCAACAACTTCGGCAGAAATTACAACGATTAATACTAATTTACAAGTCAACCAACATGGTGTTTATGAGTGGCAATATTTTGAACCAAAATTGGATGAAATTATAAAACCATTAATGTTTTCATTTGTTGCTAATAAAACAAGGAATACTATCAAAAAAACGGGAATATCAGCGAAAGAAATTTATCCATCTAAAAATTTTAGTAAAAATTTTGAAAAACAGGGTGTAAAAGTTTACTCATTTCTTAATAAAGCTTATTTAAAAACCCCTTATAATACTATCGTTAGTAATGGAATGAAACTAATAAAATATGAAGATTGGACTGATCAATTAAATAAATTACAAAAGAAAATTATTGACAAAGAAAAAGCTTATTATTTTGTTTATAATGAAAACTTTGATGGATTGTGTCACAAATTCGGACCAAACTCAAAAGAAGCGGAGAATGAAATAAAAAATATTTTTATTAATTTAGAAAATTTTTTAGCAAAAATTGAAAGTAAAACAAAGGATACTTTAATGGTATTAACAGCCGATCATGGCCATACTAAAATAAACCCAAAAACAACAGTTTACTTAAATAAAATATGGCCGGAAATTAGAAAATATATTAAAAGAAATAAAAAAAATAAATTATTGGTTCCGGCTGGTGGACCAAGAGATATGTTTTTATACGTAAAAGAAGAATGTTTGAATTTAGTCAAAGATAAATTAGGAATACTATTAAAAGATAAGGCTGAGATTTATAAAACTGAAGAATTATTGAAGAAAGGTTTTTTTGGATCAAAAAAAGCTTCAAAAGTTTTTCTTCAAAGACTTGGTAATTTGGTTATTTTGCCATATTTAAACGAATCAGTTTGGTGGTATAAAAAAGGAATTTTTGAACAGAAATATTTTGGACATCACGGCGGTCTATCAAAAGAAGAAATGGAAATTCCTTTAATTTTTTATCCTCTGGGAAATTAAATCGTTGAGGTTTTTAATGCTGTCAGGATCAATAATGGACGTAATAATTTCGGCTTTGATTAATTTTTGGATTTTACTAATTTCTTTTGGTTCTAGAGTATCGATTTTAGTTAAAACAATTATTTCTGGCTTTTTGGCTAAGTTTGAACTGTAACTGGCTAACTCCTGACGAACGGTTTGATAATCCTTAAGAGGATCAACTGAATCAGCAGCAACACAATGAATCAATAAACTAGTTCTTTCGACATGTTTTAAAAATTTATCACCTAGACCTTTACCGGTGGCGGCACCTTCAATTAGTCCTGGAATATCGGCAATAATTAAACCGCTTTTCATGACACCTAAATTTGGCTCAAGGGTAGTGAAAGCATAATTAGCGACACGGGCATTGGCTGAAGTTAGTTCATTTAAAAGACTGGTTTTGCCGGCATTGGGTAAACCAATTAAACCAATTTGGGCGATTAATTTTAATTGTAAAAATAATTTTTTGGTTTGGGTTTTAAAACCTAACTCTCTTTCTTTTGGAGTTTGATTGGTGGATGATTTGAAACAAAAATTACCACGACCACCACTGCCACCTTTGGCCATTAAAACTTTTTGTCCGATTTCAGTTAGTTCAACTGAGGTGCCGTTATCATAAGTAACAAGAGTGCCAACTGGAACTTGGATAATTAAATCTTCGCCATTTTTACCGGTGCGATTGTTTTGACCACCTTGTTCACCACGTCCGGCGGAATAAACTTTAGCGTGACGAAATTGATTTAATTTAGTAACGTCTGAAACAGCTTCAAAATAAATTGAACCACCGTCGCCACCAATTCCCCCGTCTGGGCCACCTTTGGGACGAAAAGCGTCGTTATAAAAACTGACCCGACCATCACCACCGTCCCCAGCTTTAATACTAATATGTACTTCGTCAATTAACATGGTTGTATTATACAGCAAAACCCCTTTGTCGCTCCGTGACATTTCCCCTTGATAAAGGGGAAAAATTAATTTTAAATAAATTACTTAGAAGTTATTAATTGGCCGCAGGCGGCGGAGAAATTTTGACCGAAAGATCGGCGGAGAGAATATTCAACTCGAAACTGATTTAAATAATCAATGAATTTTTTTTGCTGATCTTGAGTGGCTGGAATCATACCGCCTTCGACCGGATTTAAGGGAATTAAATTTAAAAAGAAAAGACGATTAGAATGAATAAAGTTAGCTAACAATTCAGCATCTTTATGACTGGTGTTTTTATCCATCATGGCATATTCAAAAAATAACTGACGATTGGTTTTACCAACGTAATAATTACAAGCATTTTTAAGTTCAGATAAAGAATATTTTTTGGCGATGGGCATAATAGTTTCTCTAAATTTTTGATCGGCTGAATGAAGAGAAATAGCTAAATTAATTTGAGTATCCAAATTGGCAAATTCTTTTATTTTATCGACAACGCCGGCAGTGGAAATACTAATTTTTCGGGCACCAATATTTAATCCTTCCTTACTATTGATAATATTGATGGCTGTCAATATATTATCCCAATTTAAAAATGGTTCACCCATACCCATAAAAACAATTCGGCCAATATATTTGGGATAAATTTTTTGATTCCAATATAAAATTTGATCAACAATTTCTTCGGCAGTAAGATTTCTTTTAAAACCCATTTGGCCGGTGGCACAAAAAGTGCAACCAAGAGAACAGCCAACCTGACTGGAAACACAAGCGGTTAACCAGTCTTCATAATTCATAAAAACTGATTCAATTTTTTGACCATCGGCAAGCTTTAGTAAAACTTTTTGAGTAGATTCATCCCCAACTATTTTTTCTTCAGAAACAGACAAAAGTTTTTGTGATTCGGATAATTTTTGTCGAAGATCTAAAGAAAGATCGGTCATCTGATCGAAATTTAAGTAGCGACCAGAATAATAATTTTTGACTATTTGACGATATCGAAAGGATGGAAGGTTTAATGAATCTAAAGTTTCTTTTAGTTTAATTAAATCCATTTATTATGCCTTGTTGACGGCCTTAATGTAATCTTCTTTTTGTTTAAAACCAATTAAAGTGTCGACTAACTGACCTTTGTTGAAAAGAAGAACAGTGGGAATGGCTGAGACATTATATTGAGCACTTAATTCAGGTTCTTCATCAACATTAACTTTAGTAATTTTAACGACTGAAGATAATTCAGTGTTTAATTCTTCCATTATTGGGGTGAGCATCTGGCAAGGTCCACACCAAGTGGCCCAAAAATCAACTAGAACTTTACCATCAAAATCTAAAATTTCGGATTTAAAATTGTTTTTATTTATATTGATCATAGTTTTGATTATAACTTATTTTGCAACAATTAATTTGGCGGTATAGATAATTTGACGAAGAACACCATCTGGACCTTCAATTTGATTAGTACCAGAAAGAGTTATATATTGGGCCAAATAATCAGATGTTGCCGTTTTTAATTCTTTAATTTGAATATGGGCATCCTTCATTTTTTCAACTATTTGAGAGGCTTCGGGTCTGGCCATAACTTTTTGTTTGGCAATAGTTTTAAGTTTGGCCTGTTTTTTAGCTTCGGTGGCGATTTCCTGATATTCAATATCGCTGTCGAGAATAGAATCTAATTGAGACTTTTGTTCTTGAAATTCTTTTTGAAGAGTTTCGAGTCGAGCAGTTGAAGAGTTGATTAAAGATTCAATATTTAATAAATTTGAAACTTGGTTTGGATCTTGATTTTCATTTGGCATACCGTTTAACTTTATCAAGATTAAAAGTCGGCTTCAAGCTCTAAAAGGTCTTTAATTGAATTTAGTCGAACTAATTTTGACCTCAATTGTTTAGCGTTGACCTTACCCGCGGCATAAAATAAAAAGTTTTTTCGGAGTGAATCAAATTTCCGATTAGGAAAAACTTTTTGAAAAAGTTGAGAGTGTAAGAGCATGGCGGAAAATCTTTCTTTAGAAGTGGCAGTATAATCTTTAAAACACCAAGGGTTACCACAAGCGGCACGGCCAATTAAAATTCCATCTACACCATATTTTTGGCAATATTCGATACCTTGAGATCTGGATTGAATATCACCGTTACCAAATATTTTGGTTTTGAGATTTTCGGCCAATTTAACAACTTTTTTAATTTCCGACCAATCGGCAGTGCCAGCATAACCCTGTTTAAGAGTTCGACCATGAATGGTAAGAAAATCTAAATCTTGAGCTAATAAAATTGAAGCCCAATTTTCGATTATAGACTCAGAAATACCTAAGCGTGTTTTTACTGAGATGGTTGGTTTAAAACCCTCTGCCCTGCGGGCATCTCCCTTGACAGGGCGACTTTCTAATTGTGAATGTTTTTTATTTCGTTTAATAATTTCTAAAGTTTTTTGATTAAGACCTAAATCGGTGATTTTAGTTTTATCAGAAAACCAATCATTAATCCCCTGTTTGGTTTTTTGGATAATTTCAACGGCTAAATCTGGCTTGCCAATTAGAGCCGCACCAGAGCCATTTTGAGTAACAGTCTTCGCAGGACAACCCATATTAATATCAACACCATCAAAGCCTAATTCACATAAAATTATGGCTGATTTATAAAAACTTTCTGGGTCTTTGCCGAATAATTGGCCGATAATAGGGCGTTCTTCTTTTGAATACAAAAGGGTGTCGTAGAGTTTGACACCTCCGTGACTGATGCCTTCGGCACTGACAAATTCAGTAAACATCAAATCCGGTTTAGAAATTTCAGTTTGTAACAAACGAAAAGCCTCATCGGTTATTCCATCCATGGGAGCAAGAGCGATAATATTTTTCTTACCTAAAAAATTCATTTTTGTCTTTTGGTTTTGGCAGCGAACTTGGCACCAACTTTTGAATGAAAATTACGCTGCTTAAAAACGCTTGATCGAACATGAAGATCTGAACTGGATTTATATTCTGGTTTTTGACCAGGGCGAGGACGAAATTTCTTT
>CAYSME010000022.1:9132-11207 GCA_964432085.1 uncultured Gammaproteobacteria bacterium
CTTTGGTCTAAATTTTCTTTTTTTATTTACTCCTAATTCTGGAAAAAATTTAGGAATATATTCCCCGGTGGTATTTTTATTTAGCGATTTTCCAACGGAATTAAAAACTGGTTTGCCGCCTTTATATTCACGTTTTTGAGGTTTATCAAAATAACTTTTCTTTTGATTGTATTCTTGAGTATCAGAATCAGGATGAGGTAAAAAATTTGGTCGTTGTTGACGATTTGGATGTTTTTCTAAAGCTTCTTGATGACGAGCTTTCCCTTCTTCGGTTAAAAATGGATCAGCTTGAGCATAGTCAACAATTATGCTTCGATCGCCAATTATGTAATTGTGAAATTTTTCTTTGGCATTAATAGCGTCGTCAATATTTTCAAATTCAATAAAACCAATGCCACGACTTTTACCCCATTGATTATGCATAATTCGAACGGAAATAATTTTTCCTTCGGAAATAAATAATGAAAGCAATTCACCTTCAGTAAAACGATAAGGTAAACTGCCTACAAATAGGCGTTTTGAGACAGGTTTATTTGATGACATAGATACACATATTATACCTGGTAAAATTGAATAATGATTAGATATGAAACATTATTGATGGGTCAACTTAATACTAATTGTTATTTAGTATGGGATGAAGACACCAAAGAATGTTTGGTGATTGATCCGGCAGATGACGGAGTGGCAATTAGTGAAGAAATAAGTAGTAAAAAATTAAATGTAAAATATATTTTTTTGACTCATGGGCATTTTGACCATTCATTAGGAGCATTGGATTTGAAATTAATTTATAATGCTGATTTTGGCTGCAGTAACAAAGACACATTTCTTTTAAACCGACAAGATGAAACGGCTAAGCATTTTTTAAAAAAAGAAATTCAAGTGCCAAATTTTATAAAAATAGATATTGATTTAGATAAGGTAAAAAATTTTAAATTAGGCGATGAAATTTTTGAAATTATAAAAACTCCGGGGCATACACCAGGAGGTGTGTGTTTTTACAATAAAAAAAATAAGTTATTATTTAGCGGAGATACTTTATTTGCCGGACTTAGGGGAAGAACTGATTTTAAATATGGAGATACTAAAAAAATATTTGAAAGTTTAAAAAAATTGATGAAGTTACCAAAAGATACTTTAGTTTTACCTGGACATGGCGATGAAACAACAATTGAAAGAGAGGCTAGGCGTTATCTCTAAGATTTTCAATAGTCTCTTCAAAATTTTTTATATGATCTTGTTTAATACTTTCCAAAAGTTCAATTAAAAGACCATTAATATATTTTTGAATAGCTTCTGATTGCTCAGGAGATAATTTTAAATCGTGTGATAGTTCTTCTATGGTTTGCATTTGGTTAAATTATAGCATTTATCGTATAATAGGTGGATTTCAATGTCTCGTCGTCTAATGGTAGGACAATCGGCTCTGAACCGATTAATTGTGGTTCGAATCCATACGAGACAACAAAAATAGTAAATCTATAAGGATGTTGTTTTTTTGAAATGGACAGTTAACCATTTTTGAAAATTTTCTTTTTTAATTGTTTTTAATCGTTTAATCCCGATTCTAAATTCAAAAAAGATTAATATTGCAAAGATAACAAAGATTATTTGTAAAAAATTTGGTTTGAAAAAATGAAATATAAATAATATAGAAATTGTTATGGAAAATATAAATTGAAGAATATTGACTAACAATAGATCTATGACATCTTGAGGAGAACTATATTTTGGAGTTCTGTTAATTGAATAAAGTGTAAGTAATACATATGGTAGCCAGAGCAACCATTTAGTTATTTCATAAGAAAATAAACTTATCGTTGCATAATTTATTACAAATAATAATATAAATGCGATTATAAATTTAATCATATTTGAATTATAAACTTTGTTTATCTTTTTTCAAAAAAGTTCCAATGTCGTCCCAGATGATCAACAGTAAAAATAAATTTATTTTTCTTTTAAAAAGAGATTTAGAGTTAGGGCGCCGAGACCGAGAATGGTAATTATAAATGAGGCAAAACCTCCGATAACAGGAATACTTTTAACCAAATAAATAATTATTAACCCTA
>CAYSME010000023.1:0-11031 GCA_964432085.1 uncultured Gammaproteobacteria bacterium
AAATCCTCTGGCTGTTGAACAGTACTTTTACCAAAACTTTTTTCACCTACCAACTTAGCTCGTTTAAAATCTCTAAGTGCTCCTGCTAAAATCTCTGAGGCTGATGCCGACCCACCATTTATTAAAACTACTAAGTTATCATCTAACAATTTAGCTCTATTCTCTACCACATTATATTCTTCTTCACTTCCATTAGAAGATTTTTGAGTCACTATTGTTCCACTTTTAATAAAATCTGAAGCCACCAAAACACTAGCTTCTAAAAATCCACCTGGATTATTTCTTAAATCCAATACAATCCCTCCAAAATTACCTTTGGCTTTTTCTTTTTCAATTTCTTCAACTTTAGCTGGCCATTCATCAAATAATGTTTCAGTAAATTTATATAACTTAATCCAAGCAACTTTTTTTCCATCTTGTTCTTTAAATTCCAACTCAATATTAGGTACCACAATATTATCTCTTTTTAAAACCACATCATAAGCTGCCGCCTTTCCCTCTCTAAACATTTTCAAAGTTACTTCTGTCCCAACTTTTCCTCTAATCAAATTAACTGCCTCATCTAAGGATATATTAGTAGTATCTTTATCAACATTATTAGCCTTATCAGTTATATGTAAAATTAAATCTCCTGCTTTAATTCCAGCTTTTTCAGCTGGAGTTTTGGCTAAAGGTGACATAACTGCTAAAGTTTTATCTTTGTAACCCAAAGATATCCCTACTCCACCAAATTCACCAGCTAAATCTTCATTAACACTTTTATTTTCCTTTGGTGGTAAAAACACTGTGTATGGATCATCTAAAGCTGCTACCATTCCCTCAATTGCTCCATATTCCATCTCCTTATCAACTAATTTATCTTTTTCTAGAAAACTTTCACTTAATTTATCTTTGACCTGCCACATTAAATTTAAATTTAACTTATCACCACTAGTTATATCTCCAGTTTTAGAATCTCTTCCAATTCTGAAACTAACTAACGAAACAACGGATAATAAGGCTAAAAATACAAACAGATTTCTTATATATTTAAGTTTCATCATCTATTCTAACACTAATAATAACTTGTTCATCTTGGCATTTACTAACATCTTTTTATTCTTTTCTAAATTATCCTTCATAAAATCTTTCCAAGTTACTTCATCAAGTCTTAATAAAGGTAAATCGATACCATCAATCTCTTTAACTTCTTTGTTGTCAGAAAACACTACTCCCTTAACTCCAATTACTTGCGCTTTCAGCAAAAATGCCTTATCTAAGTTTTGGGTAAATAAAATATTATTATTTAAATCCGAAGTTAAAAATTTAATCTCATTTACTATTCCAATTTTTCCCTCTCCCCATGCTTTTAATCCATTTAATCCCTCACCCTTATATTCTTTTGCCACAAATTCCAAAACCATTTTACCTTCTTCTATTTTTCCAACTTTAGCTTCAATTGGAGATATAATTTCTTTTTTTTCTACTTCTGTTCTTTCAATTTTTAAATTTTTTAATTCATCTAAACCCAAGAATAATCCATTTGAAGGGAAATAAACTTTACCCTTTAAAAATCCTAAATTATAAAAAAGATCCCCCTTCTCAACTATTTTATCTTTAAAAAAACTATTTAACTGTTCTCTTGTCTCATCATTGATTGAACTTAAATTACCACTATAATTGAAAGTTTCTATACTATTTTTATTAAAGGTCGCTAACTTATCACCAATTTTAACCTTATCTCCAACCTTAACTAAAACTTTAGATTTAGAAGGTAATTTAATAACCCATACAGATTTATCTCTTGTCTTCATCCTTTAATTATAACTAAAAAACCTAATAAACCAAATGTCCATCAACAAAAACCTCCCAATAACTAAATATCCCCCACAACCGCGGGGGATATTAAAATATCTTTATATTTTTTCTCCCTTTTTTAAGGGGAGATGCCTCCCGACCAGTCGGGAGACAGAGAGGTTTTTTATTGTGTTACAAATGGCATTAAAGCCAAATGTCTAGCTTGTTTAATAGCTTTAACTAATTTTCTTTGATGTTTAGCACAAACTCCACTAAATTGAGCTCCTAAAATTCTAGATCTAGCTGATAAAAATTCAGCCATCTTTTCATAATCTTTCCAAGTTGGAACTGTGTTGGTTTTGCAATAAAGACAACCTTTTTCTCGGCCTCTTCTTTTTGCTGCTAATATATTATCTCTTTTATTCTTTTTAATCATAAAAACTCCTTAAAAAGGCATTTCATCAGCCTTTTTATCTTCAGTAACGACTTCTTCTTCAGCAGCAACTTCAGGAACAGCAACTTCTTCAACAGGAGCAACAACTTCAGGAGCAGCAGTATCAGCTTCAGTAACTGGAATTTCACCTAAATCATCAGGAATAACAATATCTTCAATTGCAGCTCCTTGATTTCCTTCAACAGCTAAATCAGCTTCTTCAGGGGCAAAATCTTCAGACATATTATGATCACTACCGTTACCTTTATTATCTAAAATAATCATATCATCGATAATAATTTCGGCAATTTGTTTTTTATTGTTTTCTTGATCCATAAAATCTCTATATTGGATTCTACCGTCAACATAAACTCTTCGACCTTTAGATAAAAGTTGTGAACAAAGTTCAGCTAACTTATTCCAAGCTACTATTCTATGGAATTGAGCATCTTCTTTTCGCTCACCTTGTTTGGTTATCCAAACTCTGTTGGTAGCTAAACCAAACGAAACCACAGCCATACCGGCTGGAGTATATCTTAACTCTGGGTCGCGAGTTAAATTACCTATTAACATTACCCTATTGAGACATCTACTTGGCATAAGTGTTTTTTACCCGTCCGTAGCTTTTAGCGAAGGAGGGCCCTCCATTTCTTAAATTTTTAATATTAAATAACGAATAATATTTGTTTCTCTGTCTAATAAAAGATTAAAATCTTTTATTTTTAAAGGCTCTTTGGAATTTATATCTAAAACCCAAAAATCACCCTTGTCTTGTTTTTTAATTTCATAAGCTAAGTCTTTAAGACCCATATGATCTTTATTAGAGATCTCAGCATTATTAGCTTCCAACCAAGAATAAGCCTTAGCTAAAACTTTTTCTTTATCTTCGGTTTTTGGACTTAAAACCAAAATAATTTGATATTGATATTTGTTTCCTTTCATGGACCAATTAGATTAACATATTAAGCGTAATTATACAATTACTTTATTGGTCTTATTGTACAGGTATTTCCTGAATCTTCAACTAGATAACCAAGTTTTTTAATTTCTTCCCTTAACCTATCCGACTCTTGCCAATCTTTGCTTTCCCTCGCCATTTTCCTTTTTTCAACTAATTTTAAAACTTCTTCGGGAGTTTTTCCCTCTTCAACTTTTTTATCTAAATTTAACCCTAAAACTTTATCAAATTCCAAGATAGTTGCCCATTTATCTTCCGGTTTTAAATCTGATTTAACCACTTTCCAAACAATCGCCAATGCTTCAGGCATTGCCAAATCATCAGAAATTTTATCTACGAATTCCTTTTTATGTTCCTCATTAACTTTTCCAATCTTAAATTTATAATTTCTTAACTTATCCAAAGAATTCTCTGCTGCTTTTAAATTTTCCAAAGAAAATTCAATCCCCTTTCTATAATGTGAACCCAAAACCATATATCTAAAAGCCATTGGATCAAAACCCATATTAATTAAATCTTTTACTGTAAGCAAACCACCTGTGCTTTTACTGATTTTCTCTCCTTTAAAAGTAATAAATGCATTATGCATCCAATAATTGGCCGTATTATGACCAAAACCTGCCTCTGCTTGGGCAATTTCATTAGTATGATGAACAGGAATATGGTCTTCACCACCAGTATGAATATCAAAAGTTTCTCCTAAAATTTTGGTCGACATGGCTGTACATTCAATATGCCACCCCGGAAAACCCACACCCCAAGGACTATCCCATTCCATCTGGCGGACTTGTCCTGAGCTTGCCGAAGGACTAAACTTCCAAAGCGCAAAATCGGTTGGATTTTTCTTTTCATCATTAATTTCCACCCTAGCACCTTCCTTAATCTTTTCCAAATTTAAATTAGCGAATTTTCCATAGTCAGCAAATTTACTCGTATCATAATAAATTCCATCTGAAGTTTTATAAGTAAAACCATTAGCTTCAATTTTTTGAATCAATTCAATCTGCTCTGCAATATTTTCTGTTGCCCGAGGCATTTGATTTGGTTTGTTTATGTTTAATAATTTCAAATTTTCCATAAACTCCGCCTCATATTTATTAGCCAATTCCTTCGCTGTTAATCCCTCTTTTTGCGACCCTTTTTCCATTTTATCCTCGCCACTATCAGCATCACTGGTCAAATGTCCAACATCGGTTATATTCATTACCCAATTAGTTTTATAATCCAAATAATTTAAAGTTCTCACCAATACATCCCAGCAAACATAAGCATACATATTACCAATATGTGGACTGGAATAAACCGTTGGTCCACAAGAATAAATCCCCACCTTATCTTTTAAAATTGGTGTAAATTCTTCTTTCTGCCTGGTGGCTGTATTATAAATTTTCATTCTAGTTGATTTTACCCTTAAATTCAGATGTTTGCGACATTTGGCTTTGATCCGGCTGACTTTTTTTCTTTTTATTAGCAAAGGCACTACCTCTATTTTTTTTCTGCTTAGACGGATTAGCTGATTCCATCATTAAACCATTATATTCAGCTTCCTGTTGTTCCTTTTCTTTCTCTTTTTGTTCTTTCAATTGTTCAAAATATTTTTCCCTCTCTTCCTCTTCTTTTTCTTTTTGTTTACTTATCTGTTTAATTTCATCTTCAACATTTCGTCCTTTTTCACCTTGCTTTAATTTATTTATTTCATCTTGTTTTTTCTTTTCATCCTCTGCTCTTTTTCGAGCCATTTCTTCATCACTCATTGGTTTAATATCCCCCAATAATTCCTGAGCTGTAATCGTTGGATCTAAAATTTTTCCGGTCTCTTCAACTAATTTTTCCACCGTCTCCACCCCTAATTGTTTAATCCCCTTCCCAAAATCTTTAATAATTTTATTATCAGTCATAACTTTATTTTACCTATTTTAAATATAAATCGGCAAATTAGATATAATTATCTATGAATGACAAAATGGGAGAATATTTTCACATACCAGGGCCAGAAGAATTAGACAGATCATTATCACCTACTGTTGCCGCCACCTTAAATATCGACCAAGACGAAGATGGTCCACCTATTGCAAAATCATTCACTCATAATGGGGAATTATTGAGTATTATTGCTGTGGCAGATGGGCTTGGAGGTTCGGGTTCTAGACGAGTCAAAACTCCCGATGGAGAAAAATCCATGGCTTATATCGCCGCTAGAACAGTTCAACAATCAATAAATAATCTAATAAATATTGATCCTCAAATATTTACCACAAATTTAGAACAAATTAGAGATAATTTACAAAAATCTTTTGAAGAAAACTATGGCAACATTAAAGCCGAAATACCAAAAAGCATGATTAAAGGAAGTATCGTAAGAGAATTTCCCACCACTTTTTCTAGTGCCCTAATTCAAGAAACTAATGACGAAAAAAAAGTTAACTTATTTTGGTCTGGTGATTCACCTCTTTTTATCTTTACTCCTAATAGTATTTTCACCACTTATCTTCCAGATTCTGGCGATGCTCCAGTGGACTCATGTATTACCAAAAATAATTATAGATTAAATACTAGACAATTAACTTTTCCAAAAGATACACCTCTTCTCATTGTTGCCGCCAGTGATGGAATTTTAAAATTAGGAAGAGATGGCCTTAATAAAGCTATTAATTTTATCCTCGACGGTGTTCAAAATAACCCATTAGATAAAATTGGACAAAATTTGACAGACGAATATCAACGATTAAAACAAAATGGAAGTATAGAATTAGATGACACAACTATTGCCATGACATTTTCCATGAAACCAGAAGAAAAATTGAAATTAAATTCTTCAGCTCCTATTAAAACAATTTATAATTAAATTTCCCGTCTTCCCTCCATCGCCCGGCTTAAAGTTGCCTGATCAGCATACTCTAAATCCGCTCCCATTGGTAAACCACTACCAATTCTAGAAATTTTAATATTTCCTTTTCCTAAATTTTCAATTTTTTTCTTAATATACAAAGCTGTTGCTTCCCCTTCCATTGTTGGATTAGTTGCAAGTATAACCTCAAGGTTATCCGCAGTCCCGCTACTGCGGGACAAAAGCTCTTCGATTCTGGCAATAAGCTCATCTATTTTTAAATCATCTGGACTCACATGTTCCAATGGATTAACTACTCCACCTAATACATGATAAACACCTTTAAAACCGCCAACACTTTCAATCGCCATCACATCAATTGCTCTTTCCACCACACAAATTATTCCTTTATTTCTTTTTTCATCACTGCAAATTTCACAAATCTCGTTTTCAGTTACTGAATAACAATTTTTACAAATCTTTACCTCTTTTTTAATTGCCAAAAGAGATCTGGCAATCTCATTTACATAAGATTCCGGTGTATTTAATAAATAAAACACCAATCTACTAGCACTTTTCGGTCCAATTCCCGGCAATCTTTCAAACGCCGCAATTAAATTTTTAATACTCCTTGGTAATTCCGCCATTATATTAATTTTTGAAAATTGAAAATTGAAAATTGGTCATTAAAATAACCCCTCCAATCCTCCCATATCTTTCATTCTTTTGGCTGCTATTTCCTGAGATTTTTTTAATGCCTTATTAATAGTATCCACTAGAATTCTATTTTCAACTCCGTTTACTGATAAAAATTTAATCTTTTGATCCCCGGTAACCGTTACTTTAATTCCGTTTTCCTCAATTTCAAACGATTCTGATTCAATCGCCTTCTTTAATTTATAAGCCTGAGCCAACATTTTTGCTTTATCAAACATAATTTAAATTAATTTTTAATAAACCTATTATAACCTAAATTACCCGAATATCTCTTTTGCCACATCATAAATATCTCCTCCTCCCGAACCATCGCCCTTATTTTCCACCAACTGATCATTAACATGCTCTATTGGAGTATCATTTTTAATTACCAGTGGTTTGTTTTTATTTTTAGCCAAAATACATTCAAATCCTAAACTTACACCAAAAACCTTAGAAATTCCCTCTTCTACTATCTTTCTATTTTTTTGTTCCTCTAATCGATCCTTATGAAACGGATAAAAAACTTCCAATAATAAAACATTTCCTTTAACTGATTTTGGTCGAGTCGCCCTCAAAAAAGCTTCAACTGCATAATTAATCGGTTTAACTGCCGCCAACAAATTACCCCATTTTTCCTCTATTTTATCCATTTCCAAAGAACAATCACCTGTATCTTCAATAATTTCCTCATTTTGTAGACACGTTGCATGCGTCTCTACAACTTCAATTTTAATTTCTTCAACTTTAGAATCTTCTTGCCCACCCTTTTCAAGCGAGGGTTGGGTGGGTTTCGACCCACAAAATTCTACCACCACTAATTCCATTGGTAATTGATCTATTTCCACATCCTTTTCTTGTTTTGAAGCCTTAATCAACAAATTCATAAGAAATTCCGTCTCTTCCAAACTAAGTCCATCTGTTCTTTTATTCCCAATTCCATAAAACATCAAAATTTTCTTTTGAAAAAAATTCATTAAACTCAATCTAAAATTAGAAAAATCTACCCCATCATTTGCCATTTTTTCCAATTTTTCCAAAATTAGTTTTATATTTCTTTTATTCAAATCATCTTCAAAATCTTCTTCTCTATAACTGCCGCTTTTATCAGAATAAAATTTAAAAATATCTTCCGTCTTTAATTTTTTACCTAATTGTAAAAACAATTCATTAAAATTTCTCTGTAAATTTCTAAAACTACCATCACTTTTCTCCACAATAAAATCAATGGCTTCTTTTGCAATTTCAATTCCCTCACCATCAATTATTTTTTTTAAAGAACTTATCAACTCCTTTTTTCCACCTTTTTTAAAATCCACTCTAACTAATCGTGACAAAACCGTTTCTGGAATTTTCTCAGCATCAGTCGTACATAAAACAAAAATGGTATGCTTTGGAGGTTCTTCAATTAGTTTTAATAAGGCATTAAACGCATCCTTGGTCATCATATGAACCTCATCAATAATAAAAACCTTTTTATTTAATTTACTCGGCAACAAATATGCCTTATCTTTTAAGCCTCTAACATCCTCAATCCCTCTGTTTGAAGCTGCATCAATTTCAATAACATCCATCGCCCCTCCTTTTAATATTTCCTTACAATTATCACATTTACCACAAGGTTCGCCATTTTTTAGATCAGTACAATTAACCGCTCTGGCTAAAATCCTAGCCGCCGATGTCTTTCCTGCCCCTTTAGGTCCAGAAAATAAAAATGATTGAGGAATATCCTTAGCAGACAAATATTTTTTCAAACTATCAGCTACATCAACCAAATCCAAATCGGAAAATTTAATTGGTCTATATTTTAAGTGAAAAACCGACATCAAGAAATTAAACCAAAATCAAACACAATTTACAATATTCGTAACTGTATCAGTATCCACAAACAACTGTAGGGGCCAGGCATGCCTGGCCCCTACAAATTAAAATAAAAAATTATTTTAATAAATTCTCAACTCCATGAATCAACCAACTGTATAAAACTGTCTCTAAATCTGATTTTTGAAACTTTACTTCATATTTTAATTTTTGAGTACAAATGACAATATCACCAAGTCTAATTTTTCCATCAGCATCTTTCTCTTTTGACATTGGAAATCCCAACACTTGAGGATAATAATCTTTCTGACGATAATTAATATTCAAATCCCTTGCCTTTTTTCTTCCTACAAAATAAATACTCAACTCCACATCTTTTCGATATCCTTTTTCTATCAACGCTTTTTTTGCCAATTTATCCACTAATTTCTCATTTAAACCCCAATTGTTATTGTGATTTATCAAAATCAAATTATCCATTTATTTCTTCTTTTACTATTTTAGAAATTACTCCACCATCAACTGCTCCACCTGTTTTAATCATTACTTCTTTCATAATCAATCCAAAATTATTACCCTTTTCTGCAATAACCTGCTTTACAATTTCTTTGATTTTATCCTCACCAATTTCTGCTGGCAAATATTCCTTAACCACCGCAATCTCATAATCCAATTGATCCACTAAATCTTGTCGCGAAGCTTTTAAAAACATTTCCTTTGATTCTTCTTTATTTTTTAATTCTTTCCTTAAAACAGCCAATTCTTCCACTTCCGTCATACCACCGGGTGGTAATTGCAATTCTTTTTTATCAATCAATGAAATTAAAAAACGCAACACATCCACCCGTTTGTTATCACGGTTTTTCAAAGCATCAAAACTATCTTGTTTTAATTTATCTCGCATCATGTCTTCTAGAACTTTTTGCTTTTCGACGACATTTATCACGCCAAACAATAACTTTCTTTAAAGCATATCTTTTTTCGGAAGGCTTAACATAAGAAGCTCTCTTTCGAACTTCCTCTGTAATGTCTTCTTCCATACAAAGTCTCCTAAATTTTCCTATAATGTCGTCTTTCGACTCACCTTTATTTTTCTTTACTATAATGGGCATTAAAAACTAGCACCTCCTTTAATTAAAGTTCCTTATTTTACCACACCTTTTACGGAGCAGCAGCTGTTGTTGGTGTAAGTTTCCCCCTTAAACAGGATATATAATCAAGACTATTAATCACTCCATCTTTAACATAGTCAGTTGTATGATTACATGTTGTTGAAGGTGTTACCGGTAGAGTAACTTCCGGAATCACTGTCACCATCGGTGTCGGAGTAACCACTTTCGTTTCCTCTGCCACCCCACTAGTTTTAAAACTAAAAGGCACATCACCAACATCATTAAATTCATTATCTCCTACCACAATTTTATAGTAATAAGTTTTTCCAGGTTTTAGATTAGTTAATATAACACTATGATTCGTGGTTTCTTGAGAATCTTCATTCATTAAAAGTAAATTAGAAGCCACAGTTCCATAAAAAACCGAAGCTATTGCTGCTTTATCTGTGGTCCAGGAAATTGTTGCTGTACTACCATCCACATTTGAAGTTGCAGTTAACCCTTGAGGTTCATAATCAGCTGCCGCTCCACTCATAAAAGTCTTAACTACTTTCATTCCCAAAACTGAAAAAACCACCGCCAAAATCAAAATAGCAAAAATAATAATCGTTTTTAAATTAATTTTTCCCTTCATCATAAAAATTTTAAAAATAAAGCCGAAGCTAAACTAATAGCTCCAAAAATAATTAAACCCACTGTTGTTCCAACCGCCCCAGTCTGAGGTAAACTGGCTGTTGTAGGAATTGTGGGTGTAGAAGTAGATGAAGTTGTCGTAGAAGAAGTTGGTGTAGGTGTTGAAGTTGCTGCTGTTGTTGGAGTCGAAGTCACAGTTGAAGAAGCTGCAGTAATAGTATAGGATCCAACACTGTTAGCTGCACAACTAATCACATCATTGATATCCGAATTAAAGATATTTGAATCTGTTGTTGATCCAGCTGTACACGTAAAATTCAAAGATGCCGTTCCAATCGCTTTAGCTTTAAACGTCACCATTGCTAAATCACCAACTATTATTGCATCTTCAAATGCACTCATATTAGTTGATGCACAAGAAAATTCAAAAGTACCAGCTGTATTATTAATTCTAGGGGTCATATCAAAAGAGAAAGGAGGATTTGCCGCCTTAGTAATACTCACCACTTCTAATTTTGATTTGTCAAAACTTGCCCAAACATCAACTGCACTAGATTTTTCTCCATCTGAATTAACTCCAATCATTACTGTAAATTCAGACCCATTTGTATAACTACCACTAATCGGAGTTAATGTTAATCTCGGCGCAGCTTTCACTGCACTTGCACTCACTGCCATTAACAATGTAACTAAAACAAAAGTAATAATATTTAAGGCAGCTTTTTTCATTTATTTTTCAAAAACTATATCTAATTTATTACTAGTAAAGTTTAAA
>CAYSME010000024.1:0-10347 GCA_964432085.1 uncultured Gammaproteobacteria bacterium
ATAATTGCTACACTAAATTGTGTTTGCATTATTACTATTAATTTGTTTAATATCTACTAAACAAATTTTTGCTGCCGTTCCCACTCCCATTATTTCAATTAATTCATCACCCGACGCGGCCATTATTGGTGATCCATTTTCATTAGATTTTTCTGTTAATAACGCTGAAATCGGAACCACCTTTTATTATAAAGTTTTTGGAGGTATTGATTCCTCAAATAATCAAATAAAAACTCAAAATGGGACAAGTTTTTTATCTTATATTGGTTCTGGATGGCCACAATATCCTTTTTTTGTAATAGACATCGGCGGATCAGCCAATGTTTTAGCTTCAATACTGGTAGATCTTCAAAAAACCGACAAAGAAGGTGATTATAATCTTTCCATTAGAATTGCTAAATCTAATGGAAGTCCAACTCCGTCATATTCAACCTATGATTCTTCCATTTCAAAAACTATTGACATGGTTATGCCAACTCCAACTCCAACCATCATTCCAACAGATGTTCCAACACCTACCGATCCTCCTACTCCAACTCCCACTAAAACACCAACTCCCACTAGAACTCCAACTCCTACAAAAATCCCAACACCAACAGAAAATGAAACCCCAACACCAAATATTTCTCCCCTTTATCAAGGGGAGATCCCGATTAATCAGGAGAAAGGTTTTGATACAACCCCAGAAATTCTTGGAGTTTCAAATTCCCATCCAGATGTTTCTAAATCTAATAAAAAAATTCTTCCATTAGTTTTTATTTGTCTAGGTGGTTTATTTTTGTTAACACCTCTAATAATTGCTAAAATTAAAAATGGACATCAAGAGGATAATTAAATTTATTCCATCAATCATCTGGATGGCAGTAATATTTTATTTTTCTTCCAAACAAACCACTGGTATAGGAACTACTTCCACTAATCGGTTTTTAATTTTAAAATCTTTTCACTTGATAGAATTTGCTTTTCTTGCTTTTTTGCTTTCATATGCTGTTGTTAAAAAAAAGATTGTGATTATTATTGCTTATCTATACGCAATTTCTGATGAAGTTCATCAGTCTTTCGTTCCTGGTCGAACTTCTCGTTTTCGCGACACCCTAATCGATCTAGTTGGAATTTTAATCGGTGTTTTTATTTTTAATAAAATTTTTTCTTTTAAAAAAAATAAAAATCATCTATACTGATAATGTGTTGAAAAAAAAATGGACTCACTACTTTATTCCTCAGGAAAAAAATAATCATCGGGCCACACTTTTAAAGCCAAATTTTTTGTTGTTTTTTTTGGTTTTATATCTTCTTAGTCAATCAATTATTAAAAGTTTAGTTACAGTTAAGCCAGGAATTCTCGGTTATTCTTCAGAAATTACCATTCAAAAAGTTTTAGATCAAACTAATAATGAAAGAGAAAAACTTGGTTTAAAACCTTTGGTTTACAATTCTATTCTTTCAGAATCAGCCAAAAAAAAGGCTGAAGATATGTTTATTAACAATTATTGGGCCCATAATTCTCCTCAAGGTAAAACCCCTTGGACTTTTTTTGAAGCAGTGGGGTATAAATATTCCATTGCTGGTGAAAATTTAGCCAAGGATTTTTACGACACCGATTCTTTAATCAAAGCTTGGATGAATTCTCCTACTCACAAGGCCAATATTATTCATAATAAATATGAAGAAATTGGTGTTGCTGTTGTTAATGGCACTCTTGATGGAATAAAAACCACTTTGGTTGTCCAACATTTTGGTACTCCATTGACTTCAACAGTCTCAAAAACTACTGCTCAAAAATCTAAAGATGTTGTTGAGCCTGAGATAGTAGTTCAATCAAATGTTCAAGAAGTTGTCTCTCAAAACAAAGTTCTTGCCGATACCAACCAAAAACTAGTTAGCCCACTACTTTTAAATAAAACTTTCAATTTTATTATTTTTATCGGTTTAATTATAGTTTTATTTATTGATGGATTTATTACCATTAAAAAAAACATCCACCGTTTAACTGGTTCCACCATCAGCCACATTGGTTTTTTAATTTTTATTCTAATATTAATGATATTTAATCAACAAGGGAGCATTTTCTAATGATTATTCCAAAAGAAGTTAAACAAAAACCAGTTGAATATTTAATCCTTGCTTTAGGCCTAATCACTTTTTTAATTTTTTATATATTGATCGACAATATCCAAGTCAAAAAATGGCTTATTTATCTTGCTGGTATTTTCTATTTTATTTGGAGCATTTATCATCACCAAAAACGGGGCGATTTGCATCCCTCTATTGTCATTGAATATCTCCTTATAATTATTTTAGGAATTGTCTTTGTCTCTGGGACGTTGTTTTAAATTATTTTTAATTTGGTCCTCTTGCCATTTTTTTATTTTTTTAGGATCACCACTGATTAGCACTTCTGGAACTTTATACCCCATAAATTCTTGAGGTCTGGTATATTGGGGATATTCGATAGTTCTTACCATTTGGTTGTCAATTAACCTCTGGCTGAAACTTTCAATTTGACTTGATTCATCTTTACCCAAAACTCCGGGGATCAATCTAGTAACAGCATCAATTATCACCATAGATGGTAATTCTCCTCCAGTTAACACATAATCGCCAATTGAAATTTCTTCATCTACCATAAAATCAGAAATTCTTTGATCAAAACCTTCATAATGTCCGGCAATCAAAATAAGATTATCTATTTTTGCCAATTCTTCAGCTTTTTTTTGATCAAATCTTTTTCCTCTCGCCGACATTAAAATAATCCTAGTCTTAGTCTCCTTTCTTTTTTCTTTATTGAAAATTGAAAATTGAAAATTGAAAATTTCGTTTAATGCTTTATAAACTGGTTCTGGTCTTATTAACATTCCCACGTCACCTCCAAATGGCTTGTCGTCCACTGAACCATATTTATCAATAGCCCAGTCTCTAAGGTTATGGATTTTTAAATTAATTATTTTATTTTTAATTGCTCGATTAATTATGCTTTCTGCAAAGGGTGACTCAAACATTTTTGGAAACAAAGTTAAAATATCAATTTTCATGCAAATATTTTACCATTTTGAGTTATACTGATTTTATATGAAACAACAAAATATCGCTGTCATTGTTATTCCTACTTATAATGAAGCCGATAACATCGGCAGAATGATTAAATATTTAAATTCTAAGACCTTTCCCAATATTGTTGCCAAAAAAGGGGACCTAACTCAGAGTTGGGATATGAAAATTTTAGTTGTTGATGGTAATTCCCCCGACGGCACGGGAAAAGTTGTTCAAAAAGAAGCTAAAAAATATAATAATACTTTTCTCTACACTGAAACATCAAAGGATGGCATTGGTGCCGCCTATTTAAAAGGTTTTAAATACGCTATTGATAAATTGAAAGCTGATTTCGTTTTTGAATTTGATGGAGACTTCCAGCATCCTCCAGAAACCATCCCTTTAATGCTTAAAGCTATGGAAGAAGGCTATGATTATGTTATCGGTTCTCGAAAGATCAAGGGTGGTTCAAATCCAAAAGGCTGGGGGATTAAACGAGTTTTCTTTTCTGAAGTTGGTGGTTTAACTGCCCGTTTTATGATGTTTTTTCCATTTAAAAATTTCTTTAAAGTTACTGATCCCACCACTGGTTTAAAAGTCACTCGTGTCAAAGGATTTATCGACAAAATGGATCTCGATTGGAAAGGAGATCGCCTCTTAACTAAAAGTTTCGGTTATAAGCTTCAACTTCTTTATGAAACCCTTAAAATGGGTGCCAAATTTAAAGAAGTTCCACTTAAATTTCATGTTCGTAATGCTGGCGAATCTAAAATTGAAGCCAAAACCGCCAAAGATATTTTCAGAGTTGCTTTTCTTCTTCGCTGGCGTGATGAATTTACCCAGAAGTTTCTAAAATTTGGCACAGTCGGTTTTGTTGGTTATCTAGTAAATGCCTTTTTTCTCAATGTTTTTTCAAAACTATGGGCGACCGAATGGCTTTCGTGGCTTTTTTCTACCGAATTAGCCATAATCAGTAATTTTACTCTCAACAACATTTGGACTTTTAAAAGCCAAAAAATTTCAGGCAATAATATTGTTAAAAAGTTCTTACAATTCAATTTAAGCTCTGCCGGAGCCCTTCTTATTCAAACAGTTGCCGGTTCTATTGGTGTTGCTATTTTTGGTCCTAATTCACGTCAAATTTTATTACCATTTATTATAGTGTTCCTGGTTTTGCCGTACAATTGGTTTATGTACAACGCCATAATTTGGAAAAGCAAAAAAAAATAAATATAGTACAATGTCTTTAGTTATCAATTAATCTAATTTGATATTTTATGAAAGGTATTATTTTAGCTGGTGGCCGAGCCACTCGTTTGCGTCCGTTAACCGTTATCACTTCTAAGCAGCTTCTACCGGTTTATGATAAACCGATGATTTTTTATCCTATTGAAACCTTAATCAAAGCTGGAATTACCGATATTTTAATTATTATCGCTCCAGATTATTCTGGTCATTTTTTGAATCTTTTGGGAGACGGTAAAGAATTTGGCGCTCACTTTAGTTATGCCGTTCAAAAAGAACCTCGTGGATTAGCCGATGCTTTTATTATTGGTGAGGATTTTATCGGCAACGACAATGTCACTATGATTTTAGGCGATAATATTTTTGAACAAGATTTTTCCAAAGATATCAAAGGTTTCAAAAAAGGAGCCATGATTTATGCCAAAAAAGTCAAAGACCCTGAACGCTTTGGTGTGGTTGAATTTGATAAAAACATGAAAGCCATCTCAATCGAAGAAAAACCGATCCATCCCAAAAGTGATTATGCTGTTGTTGGTCTTTATACTTTCGATAACAGAGTGGTTAAATACGCTAAAAATTTGAAACCATCAGCTCGTGGTGAAATCGAGATTACTGACCTAAATAATATCTATCTCAAGAAAAAAGAAATGAAGGTGAATCTTTTTGATACTTTGTGGGAAGATGCGGGTACTTTTGATTCTCTTTTAGAAGTATCCAACATAATGGCCCAAAAAGCCAAAGCTCAAAACAAATAATTAAATGTTACTATCAAATATATGACTCAAAATAATGATGTATGCCCCAAATGTGGCGCTGCTTTAAGCGAAATTATAGAAACTCCAACTGGCCGTCGTCTCCAGCGATGTACCCAAGGTTCCTGGAATCCTCAAACCCATAAAACAGAAGGTTGTGATTACGTTAAATGGCTCGAAATAGAACCAAAAGAATTAGATGAAAAATGCCCCAAATGTGGCGCACCTTTAGTTTTACAAGTCACTCGATTTGGTAAGAAAATGAAAAAATGTAGTGCTGGAACTTGGAATAAAGAAACCAAAAAGGTCGAAGGTTGTGATTATGTTGAATGGATTAATGGTACCACTGAATCCTTAGATGAAAAATGTCCCAAATGTGGACAACCTTTAGTTCTTTTCACCACTGCCAATGGTAAAAAAATGAAAAAATGTTCCACTTCAGGTTGGGACAGGGAAGCTAAAAAAGCCACCGGTTGTGACTACGTCCTTTGGTTAAAAGCCAATCAGGTTTCCAGTGATAATGGTGAAGAATATTTACCACCAGAAGAAGAATTTTAAATGCAACTTTCCCAAAATTTTATCAAAGACCCTTTTGTTGTCAAAGAGCTTTTATCAGCTAGTTCCATTGATTCAAATGATTTAGTTTTAGAAATTGGACCAGGCAGGGGAATAATTACCAAGGAATTAATTCATCGTGCTCATGAAGTTATTGCTATTGAAAAAGATTCAGGATTGTTTAAAGACTTAACTAGTAAATTTAGTCAGAATAGTAATTTAAAAATTTATAACAAAGATTTTTTGAATTGGAATTTACCAAGTAAACCTTATAAAGTATTTTCCAATATTCCTTTTAATATCACTGCTGAAATTATTGATAAATTTTTAAAATCAAAAAATCGTCCAACCGAAATGTATTTTGTTCTTCAAACCGAAGCCGCTGAAAAATTTACGGGCGGTGATTTAGAAACCCAAAGCTCTATTTTAACTAAAATATTTTACGATGTTGAGATTTTAGGAAATATCGATCGTTCTGCCTTCACGCCCAAACCTCAAATTAAAATTAGTTTTGTAAAATTTGTTTTAAAACCAGATGTCCAAATAGACCATAAAATTTATCAAGAATTTCGTGATTTTGTAATTTTTGGTTTTAATCAATGGAAATCAAATATAAAAGAAAGTTATAAAAAAATTTTTTCTTTTAATCAATTCAAAACTATTAATAAAAACTTAAAAATAAATAATTTAAAACCAAGTCAATTAAAATTAAACCAATGGTTAGAACTTTTTAGCATATATCAAAAATTTGTTCCGAATGACAAAAAAGATTTAGTCGATGGTTTTGAAATTAAATATCTTAAAAGAATCCGTGTCAAAAAATAAAAAAATATTTTTCATCATTATTATTTTTATTTCTAGTATTGTTATTGCTTTAAGTATTTTTACGATATTAAAGTACCATCAAGTCGTTGTTAAGGTTAACAAGAATATTCCTCCTGTAGATATTTCTCCAACTGCCACACCCACCCCAGACCCGGATCGTTCTTTTTCTATTTTATTAATGGGTTATGGTGGTGGTATCCATGAAGGTGGTGCCTTAACCGACTCTATTGTTATTACTCAATTTATCCCCAAAGAAAAACAAATTAAAATGATTTCTATTCCTCGTGATTTATGGGTTCCAATTCCAATTGCCGTCGGTGAAACTAAAATGTCTAAAATTAATGCCGCTTACACTATCGGTCTTGATGATAAAAGATACCCTAATAAAGAAGTTCAATTCACCGGACTTGCCGGAGGCGGACAAATGTCAAAATATGTTTTATCTCAAGTGATAGGTTTTCCTATTGATAATTTTATTACCATAAATTTTGCAGGTTTTTTAAAGACCATCAACACTCTTGGTGGTATTAAAGTTAATGTTCAAAAAACTTTTGATGATTATTTTTATCCAATTGAAGAAAAAACCAATGATACCTGTGAAAAATCAACTGAAGAAATCACTGCCCTTACTGCCACCATGTCTGGCGAAAAATTAGAGCAACAATTTACTTGTCGTTACGAACATCTTCATTTTGATAAAGGTCTGCAAACCATGGATGCCGCCACTGCCTTAAAATTTGTTCGTTCTCGTCATTCAAAAGAAGACGGGGGAGATTTTAACCGTTCCGCTCGCCAGAAATTAGTTATCGAAGCAATCAAAGATAAAATAATTTCTATTAATTTTATTCCCAAATTAATTCCTTTTGTTAATTCTCTATCTGGCAACCTAACCACCGATATTGACTTTAATAAAATGAATGAACTTTTATCCAAAATTGAAGAATACAAAACCTATAAAATTAACTCTTTCGCCATCACAGATGATAATTTATTAATGGATTCAATTAGCAGTGACCATCAATACGTTCTAATTCCTAAACTAGGCGAAAATAATTGGACCGATATTCAAGAATTTATTTCAGAATAACTAATTTGTTTACTTGATTGTAATTCCCAAAATCTATTATAAATATTATTTTTTTTAGCTAATAGTTGTCGATGAGATCCAATTTCTTTTATTTCTCCTTTTTCCATTACTATTATTTTTTCAGCCTTAATAATAGTTGATAATCTATGAGCAATAATAATAGTTGTTTTATTTTCGGCCGCTTTCCAAAAAGCATCTTGAATTAATTTTTCTGACTCGGAATCTAATTGTGAAGTGGCTTCGTCAAAAATAATAATTTCAGGATTTTTTAAAATCATCCTGGCAATGGCTAGTCTTTGTTTTTGTCCTCCAGATAATTTAACTCCTCTTTCACCCACATTAGTTTCATATTTATTAGGTAATGTCATGATAAAATCATCTAAATTTGCTAATTTGGCCGCTGCTTTTATTGATTCATCATTAATATTATCAATACCATAGGCAATATTATATCTAATAGATTTATTAAACATAATTGGTTCTTGAGGTACCACTCCCATAAATGATCTTAAATGACTTTTCTTAATTTTCTTAATATCTACTCCATCTAATAGAATTTTTCCAGAATTTGGATCATAAAATCTCATTAACAACTTAACCAAAGTCGTCTTACCGACTCCACTATGTCCCACAAAAGCTATTGACTGTCCGGGTTTAATTGTTAAATTAATATTTTTTACGGCTTGATTTTTATTTTTTGGATAGGTAAAACTTACATTTTTAAAAATTATTTCTCCCTTAATTTTTTTTAAAAATATAGCTTTCTTAGGATCTCTAACTTTTTCTTTTTCATCCATTATTTCTAAATATTTTTCCATATCAACCGTTTGTTTAGCCACATCTCTAAAAATATAAATTAATTCGAAAAATTGGTTATAAAAAGAAGTAATAAATGTTAAAACTAATATATAATCACCCATTGCTATTTGTTTAATCATCAGCAACTTTATTCCGAATAATAAAATCAACACTAACCCTAAATTTCCAATACCAGCGACTACTAAATTAATGACTCTAAATGAAAGAGAATATTTCCAAAGTTTTTTTATCCACACTTCAAAAGTCAACCATAACCTTTTTTGTTCCCATTTCTCTTTTGCAAATAATTTAACAGTTTCAAAATTAATTAGGTTATCAACAATAATATCGGAAATTTCATCTTCACTGTCATTAAATTCTTTTCTAGCTTTCATATTGTTTTTAATTAAAAAACGTGATGAAAATACAATTAATCCAAACGATACAAAAGATAAAACAGCAAATTCCCATCTGATTCTAAACAAAAAAAACAACATTACCACAAACCCAAAAAAAGTTTTGGAAGCATTAGTGTTAATGTTATAAAAAAAGTCAAAAAATGCCCCATCTCCTCGCTTAATTAAACTAATCAAAGACCCCGTACTTCTTTCTGTGTGAAAAGCAAAATCTAACTGATGAATTTTTTTAACCACAGCCGTTCTAACATCTGCAGCCGCTGAGATAATTACTTTATCTCCAATAGTCCTCAATATATTCCAAAATAGCTCACTAGCTAATCTTATTCCAATATAAAATATTAATATTTGAAAAAGTTTAATCCAGTTTTCAGTTGGAATTATTTCAACAAAAAGTTTGTAAAAATATGGAGACAAATTATTGATAGTTGCATATATCGCCAATGTCGTCCAAAACAAAACCATTGTTTTTTTATATTTCCACAAAAAACTATAATATTTTTTATAAATCTTAAACATAAATTTAATACCTATACTAAGGGACTAATTATAGACTAATACAATACCCCTTTCAATACTAGTTCCTTTCCATTAAAATTAATCATATGAAAAAAATAATTAGTCTTATTTTAGTTTTTGTCTTTTTTATTTCCTTCTCTGTTAAAGTTTCAGCTAAAATCTTAACCAGTAAAGATGGGACTATCGATATTGCTCAAAATGAAACCATCAACGATGATCTTTTAATTGGTTCCAAAACAGCCAACTTGGATGGAACTGTTAATGGCGACGTTTTTATCGGATCTGAAACCGCTAATATAAACGGAATTATAAATGGCAATCTTCATATTGGTGCGGGCTCTGTAATTTTAAAAGGACAAGTAAAAGGTAATGTCTATATCGGTTCAGGAAATGTCACCATAACTGAATCAACTATTAATGGATCTCTTTTAGTTGGAGGTGGCACTATTTCTGTTGATGACAAAACCATTATTACTGGTTCCATTTTTATTGCCGGAGGAAATATCTCTATCGACTCTGAAATTGGTAGAAATGTTTATATAGGAGCCAAAAATATTGATATTAAAGAAAATACTAAAATCGGAATGGATCTATATTATCTATTTAACGATCAGGCTAACGAAGTAAATATTTCTGACAAGGCAATTATTACCGGAAATACATATAAAACTGATTATCAGATTCCGCAAAAACAAAACACCCAAATTTCAAAAAAACAATTAGCTGCAGTTAAACCGGTTTTGAATATTTTTTCACTTATAAGCGCTCTTATAATTGGGTTTTTATATTTAAAATTTTTAAGAAAACATATTACTGAAACTTCCGCGATAATTTTCAAAAATTTTTGGAAAAGTCTTGGTATTGGTCTTCTTATAATTTTAACCATTTTCCCAGCCGTTATGATTTTACTTGTTACCGTGGTTGGTATTCCACTAATAGGGTTATTATTTTTAATCATCAGTTTATTTATTTTTCTTTCCAAGTTTATCGTTAGTTTAGCTTTAGGTAATTTGCTTTCTCATAAATTTAAATGGAATTTAAAAGACAATTACTGGGCTTTTGCTTTAGGGTTAATAATTATTTATTTGGTTAAAAGTATTCCTGTTATCGGAGGTTTTGC
>CAYSME010000025.1:0-6517 GCA_964432085.1 uncultured Gammaproteobacteria bacterium
CCGCCGTCGAGGAAAAATAGCCTCGACTTTGGCCTGCAAAGCAAGCCGCCGTCGAGGAAAAATAGCCTCGACTTTGGCCTGCAAAGCAAGCCGCCGTCGAGGAAAAATAGCCTCGACTTTGGCCTGCAAAGCAAGCCGCCGTCGAGGAAAAATAGCCTCGACTTTGGCCTGCAAAGCAAGCCGCCGTCGAGGAAAAATAGCCTCGACTTTGGCCTGCAAAGCAAGCCGCCGTCGAAAATAAGTAATTTTCGACTTTGGCCTGCAAGGCAAGCCGTAGTGGAGGAAAAATAAAATTTTTTGAAGGGCGGACATCCCGATAGATCGGGACAGGCGTATGGTCCGCCCGTACATCAAATAAATCAAATTGTAGGGGTCGACCGGTGTGTCGACCCTTTTTGATTATAAATGAATGATAATATTAATGTGTGAAATATCACAGGAGATCAATTCGTTTAAATAATTATGATTATTCAAATAATGGATATTATTTTGTGACGGTGTGTGCCAACTGGAAAGGTAATGTTTTTGGAAAAATCGATATTGTAGGGGCGCGGCGTGACGCGCCCATAATTAATAATAAAAATAATTTGTCCATAATTAATAAAAATGATAATCATTTGTGTGATATAGAAATAAATAAAAATGTGGAAATAAAATTAAATCGAAATGGAAAAATTATTGAAAATGTTTGGAAAACATTACCAAATCATCATAATGTAATTTTGGATGAATTTATTGTGATGCCGGATCACATTCATTTTATTTTGGTGATTAAAAATGGAATTAATGTGATTAAAAATATTGATAATCAAATTAATAATAAAAACGATGTAATTGATAATAATCATGATTGGTTTGGAAACAATAAAATGAACATGTTGAAAAATAACATCCAAAAGGGCGTATTGGATTATATGGTTAAGGGCGCGTTGGATTGTAAAATTAAGGGCGCGTCACGCCGCGCCCCTACATATTTGGGATTTGTAATTGGAATATTTAAAACGGAATGTACAAAACAAATTAATAAATTAAATAAAACACCAGGAATTCAAATTTTTCAACGAAATTATTTTGAACGAATTATTCGTAACGAAAAAGAATATTTTGCCTACAAGAAATATATTAGAGATAACCCAATGAATTTTGAATGATAAAATAGGTTATGAAAATTTTGGATGATAGCAGAATAAAAAGTTTTGTTAGTGATGAAGAATTGGGAAAGTGGAATGAAAAAATAAAAGGTTTTAGTAGTTTTAAAAGTGATTTTTTAGGGTGGGTGGACTTGCCAGTTAACTATGACAAACAAGAATTTGAAAGAATTAAAAAAGCAGCAGAGAAAATTAGAAATGACAGTCAGGTTTTGATTGTGATTGGAATTGGCGGATCTTATTTGGGGTCTAAAGCGGTGATCGAAGCATTGAAAGGCGATCCTTCGGCAAGCTCAGGACGAGTTATAGAAATTTATTTTTCGGGAAACAATTTAAGTTCGAAAGAATTAAATGATTTATTAAAAAGAGTTGAAGGCAAGGAAGTTTCTTTAAACGTTATTTCCAAATCGGGAACAACAATAGAACCAGCATTATCCTTTAGGGTGTGGCGTAATTGGATGGAGAAAAAATATGGAGAAGAGGCAAATAAAAGAATTTATGCAACGACTGATAAGGAAAAAGGAGTATTAAAAAAGTTGGCAACCGAAAAAGGATATGAAACATTTGTGGTGCCGGATGATGTGGGCGGGCGGTATTCGGTGTTGACGGCAGTAGGACTTTTACCAATTGCAGTGGCGGGAATTGATGTTGATGAATTAATGAAAGGTGCTTCTCAAGTGGATGAAGATGAAGCTTATAAATATGCAGTTTATCGAAATATTTTATATGAAAAAGGTAAATTAGTGGAAATATTGACTAATTATGAACCTTGTTTACATTATATAGGTGAATGGTGGAAACAGCTTTTTGGTGAAAGCGAGGGTAAAGATAAAAAAGGAATTTTCCCGGCAACGGTGGATTTTACAACTGATTTGCATTCGATGGGACAATATATTCAAGACGGAAATAGAATTTTATTTGAAACTATTTTATCAATAGAGGAGGACAGTGAAAATTTAATGATAGAGGGAAATGAGGGAGATGAAGATGGATTAAACTATTTAGCAGGAACTACACTTGAGGAAATAAATAAAAAAGCGATGGAAGGAGTGATAGAGGCCCATATTGAAGGCGGGGTGCCGAATTTAATTTTAAGGTTGCCAAAATTAGATGCTTTTAATTTGGGATATTTGCTTTATTTTTTGGAAAAGGCATGTGCGATGAGTGGATATTTGTTGGGAGTGGATCCGTTTAACCAGCCGGGAGTGGAGGTGTATAAGAAGAATATGTTTAAGTTATTAGGGAAAGAATCAAAATCCCTCTAAATCTCCCTTTGACTTAAAGGGAGACTTTAAAAACAAAAAACTATTTTCCCCTCCTTTAAGTCAAAGGAGGGGAAGGGGTGGATTTAAAAATCTTTTTAATTTTTCTCACTCCAAAAATAATTCCGACTATTAATACCAAAAATAAAATTGGGGAAATGGGAAAGACATAGAAAGAAGTGTCGTATGATTTGGCATTAAGATTAGGGTCAAGGGAAACGTGGACTTGATAGTGGCCGGGCCAAAAGGGAGGATTTAGCTGACAAGAAGTGTCAGAACAGGAAATATTTCTAATATGATGATTTAAAACATTATCCGAATTTAGGGTAAATTCTTTAATAGTTTTTTCATTTTTAATAACAGTGATTTTGCCATTAATTTTAAAGAAAAAATTAGAGTTATTTTTTACTATGCCTTTGAAGGTGATGGGGCTAAAAAAGACATCTTTAATTTTTGGGAGAATGGAAAAATTTTGAATTTGACTTTCGACTTTGGGATTTTCGATGTCGGAGACGGATAATAAAATATGAGAACCAATTTTGCCGGTGGCTTGGGAATAATTATTTTTGGGATTAGGGGAATCGGTATTTTGAGATTGAGAAATAAAAAAAGTGTAGTAATTATCAGAGAGATTGATATTAGAATTGGTTTTGATTTTTAAGACTAGTTGTTGTTTGGAATTGGCGGCGATGGTAAAAGATTGTCCAAGTTGGATATTGGCATTATTTAAAGAAAAATTAATATTTGGATTACTGATGGCTTGATCATAATTAACAGAGCCGTCAGCGCCACTGGGAATCCAGGGTAAAATTTCAGAAGTTAGGGTAATTGGATAATCAGAATTATTAATAATTTCGTAAGCTTGAGTAATGGTGACGTTTGGTTTTAAAACATATTCAATCTGTGATGGGGATAGAGTAATATTGAAATTTGACATGATTTAGTTTATCAATTTTTTAAAGCTCCCTTTTCAAGGGGAGATGTCCCGCCACTGGCGGGACAGAGGGGTTTTTAATACTTAGGAATAGCGATGAAATTAATAGAATTTTCATAAGTGCCGCCGGCTTGAAAATTAGAAACATTAATTTTGTAAGTGATGAGGGCGGAATGGTTTTCAACTGGCTGGTTTTCTGACATGATGGTTTGAGCAGTTTCATTTAGAGAATCATCAGCAAATGGTCTGAAATAATTGGAATTAGTAAAGAAATTTGAGGTGCCAACACCAGAAGCATTAAAACCAAAACCATAAGTGGAATTATTGGTCCAAACTCCGGAAGAAGATTCAGAACAAGTGCCAGAATCACAGGTGGTGTCGGGAATGGTGGTGGTGCTGTTGAGATTTCTTAACGGATGATTGGCAATGACTAAGATGTCATAGCCATGACCGGTGGGAGTGCTGATGGTGATAGTATTGGTGACAGTGGTGCCAACGTTGGGAGTAAGATAACCGAAATTTAAATCGAGATTACTGATAGTAAAAGAAAATGGAATATTGTTTTCATACAAATATTGAAAACCAGCTTTAACGGTGTAACCGGCGGAGTCGTATTGCCCTGGAGCATTTTGACCAACAGTGTCAGTGAGAGTGTAAGAAGCAGAAGTTTTTCGGCCGGAAGTCATATTGAAATTACCAAAGTCGATGTGATAACTGTTGGAATCAAAAGTCTGAGCGAAGGAGATCGTCGATGTTAAATGATAGATTGTCGATAAAATAATTAAAAAAAATCCAATTTTCAAATTCCAATTTAGCAGTGAATTTTTAAATGTCTTAATTTTAAGTTTATTAATTAAATTTTTATTGAAAATTGAAAATTGAAAATTGAAAATCTGTTTATTCTTCATCTGATTCTTTGTCAATTTGTTCAGTTAATTTTTCAGAAGAATTTAGGAGTGATTTGGAAGAGTCTTTTATTTTGTGGACTTTTTCTTTTTGAGTAGGAGAAAGGGGGGCAGATAAAAGTTCGGAACAAGAATCGATGATTTGAGAAAGGCCAGTTTTTAATTTGAGTGAGTGCCAAAGCAAAACATCAGTTTCGTCATCGGCAATAATTTTTTCATTTTTCATTTTTTCAGTGAATTGTCGGCCGATGAACCAAGCGAGAGGAGTGACTAATAAAAGAGAGGCAAGAGGGATGATAGAATTAAAGGAATTGAGCGATTGTGATAGTATTAGAACTAGAAAAAGTGAATAGGTTAAGGTCAAAGATGAAGAATTTTGGAAAGCCAAAACAAAGAGAAAAAAGTAGATCAGGAAAAAAAATGAGGAATTTAATCCTCCAGTGGAGAAAACAATGATGTTAATCAGCAGAGCAGTTAGATGAAGAGATAAAGTTTTTTTAACAAAATAAAGGATGATAACAATAATTGAAATAGCGGCGATTAGCTGAGGAGCAAAATAAAGGTAATCAGAGATGGAAAAAATAAAGGAGACTAAAGCAACGATAATGAATAAAGCAAAATTAATTATCTTAGGCATTATTAATAGTATCAATCATTTTGAGGCAAGTATCAAGTTTTGGAGATTTTTAACATTTTTTAATAAAAAATAGATATGGTGGGGTGATGGATTTATTGAAGAAAATACAGAGTTTAAAAATAATCGATGGTTTATTGGTGATAGGGTTTTTGTTGGTGATTGTGGGAATTGGAATGAATTTTAAAGATCAGTTGATGGTTAAGGAAAAAACTAAAGTGGAAGATAAATCCGCCGCCGCCAAGGCTATGGCGGACGAATTAAAAAATGATGTACAAGTTAGTAGTGAGGTAGTGATTGATATATCTGGGGAGGTGGTGAAACCAGGTGTTTATAAATTGACGGGCGGAGCAATTTTAGATGATGTTTTAATAATGGCCGGAGGGGTAACGGCGGAGGCTGATGTGGATTGGATAGAAAAGAATTTAAACAGGGCAGAGAAGATTTATGATGGACAAAAGATTTTTATACCTAAAGTTGGGGAAGTATTAGGCAACAGCACCCCGCTGACGCGGGGTGCTGTTGTGGTAAGGCTAAATTCGGCAACAATAGAAGAGTTAGATAAATTGGATGGAGTAGGCCCATCAATTGCTCAAAGAATTATTGATTATCGAACAGAAAATGGAGGATTTAAAAGTGTGGAGGAAATTAAATTAGTCCCAGGAATAGGGGATAAAATGTTTGAAAAAATCAAGGATGAAATACAACTATAATAAGCCGCCCTGTCAAGGGAGGTGGTCCCGACAGGTCGGGACCGGAGGGTTTTTAATAGTATTATTTTTGATTTATAAGTTTATAGATAGGGATAGTTTGATTGGGGTGATTTTTAAAAATTTGCCGCCAAAAGAAGCGGCATTGATGGCGGGAATGGTTTTTGGAGATCAGAATAATTTTGATAAAAACATGATTTCTAGCTTTAGAGATAGCGGAGTGGTTCACATCATGGTGGTAAGCGGAACTAATATAGTGTTGGTGTTTAGAGGTTTAGTAGAAAGATTGGCAAGTTGGTTGGGTAGGAAAAAGGCAATAATATTGGGCTTTGGGGTGACTCTGATTTATATGAGTTGGGTGGGATTTGAAATACCGTCAGTAAGAGCTTTTTTATTAATGAGTTTATTTTATTGGGCACAACTATTGGGCAGAAAATTTAATTTAGGGCGGGCAATATTTTTGATAGTTTTGATTATGTTTTTGGCTGATTATAGGGTATTTTCTAGTGTCAGCTTTTATTTAAGTTTGGTGGCATTTATAGCAGTGGTGATGAATTTTAAAAAGGAAAGAAGATGGTGGAGTGATTTGTGGAATTCGTTTTGGGTGAGTTTATGGTTATTGCCGATAATGGTTTTGTTTTTTGGAAACACAAGTTTAGTGGCACCAATAACCAATGCTTTGATTTTGTTTTTGGTGGAAATAATAACTTTGTTGGGAATTTTAGGGGGATTTTTAGGATTAATGGTGCCAATTTTTGGAAAGATAATACTATGGATAAGTTATCCGTTGTTGAAATATATACTATTAATAGTAGAGTGGTTGGGAAATCTATCTTTTGCAAAGATTGAAATTAAATTTAATTGGTGGTGGATGGTGGGATGGTACTTGATATTATTTTTCTTTTTTAAAAAAGCCTCCCTGTC
>CAYSME010000025.1:6617-9967 GCA_964432085.1 uncultured Gammaproteobacteria bacterium
GGATGGTGGGATGGTACTTGATATTATTTTTCTTTTTTAAAAAAGCCTCCCTGTCAAGGGAGGTGCCCGAAGGGCGGAGGGTTTTAAGATGAAAATTGAGATATTCCCCGCTGGCGCGGGGAACAATGGGTATTTTATCAAGGGAGGTGCCCGAAGGGCGGAGGGTTTTAAGATGAAAATTGAGATATTCCCCGCTGGCGCGGGGAACAATGGGTATTTTATCAAGGGAGGTGCCCGAAGGGCGGAGGGTTTTAAGAGGATTTTATGAAAATTAGATTGATTTTGTTTTTATCATTAATAGCTTTGGTAATTTTGTTTTGGTTGACTTTGCCGTCGGAAAAAGTGGAAGTATTTTTTTGTGATGTGGGTCAGGGAGATGCGACTTTGATGGTTTATAAAAATTGGCAAATGTTGGTTGATACTGGTCCAAATAATAAAAAGGTTTTAAATTGCTTGGAAAAACATATGCCGTTTTGGGATAAAAAAATTGAAACGGTAATAGTAACTCATAGCGACAGCGATCATAGTGGTGGATTATCGGATATATTAAAATTTTATAAAATTGAACAACTTTTTAGTTCAGAAAAATTGAGTCAATCTGATTTAGTTAAGACTGATTGGATGATGTTTGAGGTGGTCAATCCTTCTTCGACAGGCTCAGGATTGATTGATAAAAATGAAAATTCAATTGCTGGAATTTTGAGATTTTGGAGCAGTGATTTAAAAAGAGAAATAAAAATTTTTATGGCGGCGGATATTGATTTGGAAACAGAACAAAGATTGGTATGGCAAGGTGTCCTACGCCAAGGCTACGGAACACTTGGAAATGGTGTTGATGTTTTAAAGGTGAGTCATCACGGGTCAAGAAACGGAACAGGGCAGGAATTATTAGAAATATTAAAACCATCGGTGGCGATAATCAGTGTCGGTAAAAATAATTATGGACATCCAGCCAAAGAAGTATTGGATCGATTAAAAGAAAAAGGAGTAAAAATTAAGAGGACTGACTTAGATGGAGAAGTCTCAATTATTGGTTTATGTTTTTAGAAATTTTATTGAAAACAGTATTGGAAATTTCTTTAATAAAGTTGGCGGCTTGGTCAAAATCATTGGCACGAGTCATAATACAAAGAAGATAGGGTTTTTGTGGAAAATAAATAATACCGCAATCGTGAAGCTGTTTTTCTTTGCTGGGAAGAAATTGACGCTCGCCGAATTTATGAGAGATAGTAATATTTTCGGGAGTACCGGCAACTAAACCTTTATAATATTGACTTTGGCTTAGTAATTTTAAAGCTTTTTCAGACATATCTTGGTTTAAATAAGAGGCATTAAATAAAATACGGAAAAAAGAAGCATAGTCTTTGACAGTGATAATATTACCATTGGGATCATCTTGGGCTTTAGAAATATCAACGTCAAGATCTTTGTAAACATTGAATAATTTAGAATTATCGATGTTTTCTAAGAGTAATTCATAAGCGGCATTGTCAGAATAAATGATCATCCGGTTGATTAGGTCTTCGATGGTATATTCTTGATCTATTTCTAGTGTTTGAGTAGGAGTGACATTTTGTTGGCTATAATCAAATTTTTTGTTATTAATTATAGTTTTAGCTAGAATTGATGGGTCAGTTTCGGCAGATTTGAAATAAGCTATCATAACCGGAACTTTAATAAGGCTGGCAGGAGAAAAATATTTGTTATCGTTAATGCCAAACCAAGGACCGTTATTTAGATCACGGTAATAAACCGAAGCAAAGGTAATTTTATGATTGTTAATTTCTTGATTAATAATGAACAAAATTTCTTTTTTAAGTGAACTGAGGTTTTGGTCTTGACTGATAGAAGAGTTTTCGCATTCCAAAAGAGGATTAATAAATTGATAGTTAAAATTTTTACGAATTTCTTTGGTGGTTGGCGGAATTTGATAAAAAATAAAATAAGCTAGTGTGAAACCAACAATAAAACTAATAAAAGTAATAATAGTCGTTTTTTTGTTAGATAAAGGCATTTATGTGCTAATGATAACATTTAAATCTGAAAGTTTTGTAGTAGAATAACCTATGGAAAATTTCAAGGAAATTTCCGCCGTCGCTAAAGCTTTGGCGGACAGGGAAAATAAATGGAAGGATTATTGGGAAAAACACCCCGAACTTTATAAAGCAGATAATAGTTCTAAAAAAACTAAGAAGTATATTCTAGTCGAGTTTCCGTATCCGAGTGGAAGTGGACTTCATGTGGGTCATGCGTTTAGCTTCACTGGTGGTGATGTTTATGCCAGATTTAAGAGGATGCAACAAGAGAATGTATTGTTTCCGATGGGATGGGATGCTTTTGGTTTGCCGACAGAAAATTATGCAATTAAGATGAAAAGAAAGCCTCAGGAAGTGACTTTGGAGAACACTGAGATGTTTAAAAAACAGATGAAAGATTTGGCTTTTTCGTTTGATTGGAGTCGGGAAGTGAATACAACTGATCCAAACTATTATAAGTGGACTCAATGGATTTTTATAAAATTATTTGAAAAGGGGTTGGCTTACAAAAAAGAAATGCCGATTAATTGGTGTCCGAGTTGTAAAATCGGTTTGGCCAATGAAGAAGTGGTGGATGGTAAATGTGAGAGGTGTGGAGCGGAGGTGTCTAGAAGAAATATATCCCAATGGGTAGTTAAAATAACAGAGTATGCTGATAAATTGATTGAAGGTTTAAAAGAAACTGATTTTATTGAAAAAGTGAAGATGGCACAAATTAATTGGATTGGAAAATCGGAGGGAGCAAAAATTAGATTTAAGATTGGAGGGGCGAATCATGATTCGCCCTTACAGGAATTAGAGGTTTTTACGACTCGGCCGGATACGCTTTTTGGAGCAACATTTATGGTGGTGGCACCAGAACATGAGTTGGTTTCAAAATTGTTAGAGACGCATCATGATGCGTCTCTACAAAAAAATATCAGAGATTATGTGGTTAATGCCAGAAAAAAGAGTGATTTAGAAAGAACAGAGCTTTCGAAAGATAAGACTGGAGTGTTTTCGGGGTTATATGCGATTAACCCGGTTAATGGTAAAGAAATTCCAATTTGGATTTCGGATTTTGTGTTGGCCAGTTATGGAACCGGGGCAATTATGAGTGTTCCGGCACATGATGAGAGGGATGAGGCTTTTGCTAAAAAGTTTGGTTTGGAAATAATTAAAGTTTATGTTGACGCTATTTTAAATGGTTCCAAATCAAAGATTGATATAGTTGTAAAATATACTTCAATTAACAATACAGTAGTAACATTACCGGTTAAAGATATGTAAAGAACAAATATGTTCTTTTTTTTTGTATACCTATTATAAAATACA
>CAYSME010000026.1:0-9137 GCA_964432085.1 uncultured Gammaproteobacteria bacterium
AATATTTGAATAAAAAAACAAAGTATAAATATAACTCCAAAAATTATTTTTTGTTTCTTAGACATGTGATTTGTCGGGCGAACCAAAGAATTTCATCTTTGGAAAAGAGTAAGGTGTAAAGACCATAAACTATAACTGATATTAAAACTTTAGCGATAATATTAATTAAGCTGCCTAAGTTTAAAGATTGAAATAAAATTGATGGAATAATCATTAAGACAGTGGCAATAATAGGATTGGTGATAGTTTTTAAAATGTGAATATCAAAAACTTTTTTGGCAACAAGCCAAACAATAAAAGAACTGATTCCGACAATTAAAGCTGCCCAGGCAGTGCCAATATACCCAAATTTATAACTTAAAATTGGGTAAAAAATCCAAGTCAAAGTGGTCCACATAATCATAAATTTAGTGGTGAGTGTTATTTTACCAATGGCATTAAAAGCATTAGTTAATGGAGTGGTGACGGAGGCAATAATAATATTAATAGCATAAAGATAAAGAGGAAAAATGGCCGGTGCCCATTTAGTGTATTTGGGAATAAAATTGATGATGTCTGGGGCAATTAGGGCAATTCCAGCAGTCATAGGAAAGACAACTAGAGCGATAAAATAAATACTTTTTTCTAAAGATTTTTTAAGAAATTCTTTGTTGTCTTGGAGACGAGCAAAAGTGGGGAAAGTGACTTTCATAATGGCATCCATAAAACTTAAAGACATTTTAGGGCCTTTTTGAGCCCAAGAAAGAATACCAAAAGATTCCCGGCCAATTATGCCAGCTACCAGTAAATTTGATAAGCGATCTTTAGCCATAGATATAAAAGAGTTTAATTGATAGGGAATGCCATATTTAAAAAGCGATTTAGCAGAATTTTTATGAATTGAAAAACCAATAGGCCAAAAACTAAATCTATAAATAATGATTAATCCAACCAAACTACGAATAAAAGTGGCAATAGCGTAAGAATAGGCACCAAAACCTAAAAAAGCAAAAATAACAGCAAAGACGTAAAAACAGGCATTTTCAATAATATCAACTGTGGAAATTAATTTAAAATTAAGTTTTCTTTCGAGTAAAACCGACGGAACAGTTTTAAGGGAAGCGGCAACAAAAGAAAAACAAAGAGAGATAAAAATCCAAAACTCTTTGGATCCATAACCCTTACTAGCACTATATTTAGTGTAAACAAAATAACCAACCACTAGAGCAATTAAAACTAACATTTGTTGAATGGTAAAAGTGGTTTGAAGATCTTCTTTTTTTATTTCATCTTTTTTTTGAATCAAAGCTGCAGCCAGCCCAATATCAGAAAAATAACCTAAAATACTGACTGATTCAGAGACGATGGCAAATAGACCAACATCGCCAGTGTTTAATAAAATGGTTAACAAAAAGAATCCAACAAAAGAAACTGCCTGAATACCCATATTTCTTAAAGAGAGAAAAAAAACGTTTTTGGTGGTCTTTTGTTTTATTTCTTGAAGATCAATTTCTTCCATAAAGGTTTTAATAGGTAAAAGACTAATCCTAGCCAAGCAAACAGAGAAACGTAATTAGAAATTGTTCTAATTGGAGTGTTTTTTAATTTGACATAAATTTGATGCTCGCCAGTTTTCAAATTTACCACCATGCGGCCTAATTCCGGTTCTATTTCATAATCTATTTTTTGTCCATGATCGGATATTTCAAAATTAGGAAAGGCTAATTGAGAAATGATGACTTTTGCATCTTGATTTAAAAATAAATTAAAATAAAGCCAATCTGTGCCATGTTTTTGCCCAAACATAGTGATTAGAGCTTCTTTAGGGTCAATGTTATCAATATAAGGAGTTGCTGCTGATTTAGCGGCAGTACTGGCTGTTTTGGGTAAATAATCATAAATACTAGCAGTAACCTGAAGAATCCAACTTTGACCAGAAAATTTTTGTTCATCAGTGACTGGACCACTATGAACCGGGTAAAAATGAGAAATATTAGTAGTAAAAAGAATGATTAGAACCAAAATAATTGATATTAGGGAAATTTTTTTGGAAAATATTTTTTGAAAAATGTATGGCAAAATTCCAACTGATAAAGAAAATAAAAAAGCAGTGTGGTTTAGAAATCTCCATGGAAATTGAATTTTTTGAATTGGAGTAAAAATCTGCCAAACAAAAACTGATCTTTCATGAGCTAAAAAAGCAGTTCCAAAACCTATTAAAATTAGGAGAATCGGGAGCAATAATTGTTTATCTATTTTTTTATTTTTAATGGAAGTAATAATGAAATAAAAACCAATTAAAACAGCCAATATCCAATGAATAAAACCAATCATAAAAGACATGGTATCGTTGGGGCCCCAAATTGAACCACCATCGTTCCAATAGTTACTAAAAAACATTTGCTTTAAACTAACAAAATGAGCGGAATAAGAATAATAGCCTTGAAACATAGAGTCCACCTGGGTATATTTACTCTCGGCTAATAAGGGAATAGTAAAAAAGGCGGCTAGACTTGCAGCTAAAACAGCAGAAATGGTCATTTTGATAATTACAGGAACCATTTTTTTTATTTTTAAACCATAAGTTTTCCATAGCCAGAATAAAACCCAAATTAAAAGAATTGGAGTAAAGGTTAACACCATGGGATTGTGAGTAAGCAAAAGCAAAGCAAAAGAAAATCCTAAACCAACAACATCGAGAGATTTATTTTTTAAAATTATTTTTCTAGAAAAATAGAAAAGTAAAGGAAACAAAACAGCAGCCCAAGCTTCATTCATGGCCCCACGGACATAGATGTTTAAAGCATGATATGGAACATAGGTATAAAAAAGAGCGGCGATGAAACCTCCTAATTTTCCAAAAATAGATGACGCCAAGAGATACATAAACAAAGCAGCTAAAATAAATTGGGTTACAGCGGTAAATTTAATACTTTGGGTGAAAGAAAAAGTAAGAGTTCTAAAAACTTGACCGATAACACTGGGAAGTGGTGGATAGAAATTAAAAAGAGGATAACCATAACCGTAACCTAAATCAGGCACCCAACGGCAAGGTATTTGTCCATCTTTTAGGCATTTTTCAAATTCTAACTGGCGAATCATTTGCATATCATCGTGCATATTCCAGTACAAATGACCCGGTTTTAAGAAAAAGAAAAAAGCCGGAATTATTAAAATAAAAAGAATTACAGGAAAGAAAAATTTGGAATGATAAAAGTTTTTCAAAAAAGTCTTAAATGCCATGTTTTAATTTTACTATAGCCGGAAAAGTAATAATTGATCGTTTTCTGGTTTAGGATAAGAACTAATGATTTTTAGTTGATTTAATTGATGAGAATTTATTTTAAGACGAGATTTGTTGATTAAAAGATAAACTTCATCCCCGTGATTTTTGGCATCAATTAAACCTATTGGTAATTCAGTAAATTCTAAACCTTCACCAATTATAGTTAACTGTGGAATTTTGTTCCCATAAATTTGAAGCCCGTCTGGAAGAGTTCCAAAATTACCTTCAGTACCAACAATTATATTAGCAACTTTGGCTCTTTGTTTTAAATAATCAGCAGATTCCTTAATCCCCCAACCTGAGGTCCAATCAGAAATATAACCGGATTCGGTGGAAAATAGTTTTTGGTGAAATGGGTTGGTGGAAATTTTATAAATAAAATTTATATTTAAAATAAAAACAGCAATAAATAAAATCATTTTAAAAATATTTGATTTTATTTTGTTTAAAAAGGTTAAAAAACCAATAGAAATCAAAATAATTAAGGGTGGAAGGGTAAACAAAATATAGCGAGCTGTGAAAACTTTAGCCATAGCAGCATTGGCTATTAGAGGTAAAATCCACCAACAAGTTAAAACAAGAAATTTCCAATTTTTAATTTTTGATTTTCGGTTTTGTTTTAAAAATAAAACTAGACCAACAATGGCAAAGATTATAAGTGGCCAAGAAATGTATTGATGATAAAGATTGAAAGTGTCTAATAAATGTGGTTTCAACGGATCAAAAGGATGTTTTAATACTTCAGAAATTGACCAAACATAATCTTTGTTTCTGAGAGCTATTTGGCTGAATTGGGGACCAAGGCGAAGAATATTATAAATTAAAAAAGCTATAGATGATGAAATTATAGGGAAAATAAATAATTTTAATTTCCGTAAATTAAATATTAAAAATGTTAAAACTGATAAAACAATAAAGTAAATTGCCGGTGATTTGGTTAACCAAGAAAAACCCAATACTATTCCCAAAATCAAGGACAAATCAAGCCTCGGATATTTACCCAAAAGAAAGGAAAAAAGTAAAGACATGAGACCGAAAAACGACAATAAAGTATCCGCCAAAGCTAACCGATCGAAGAAAAAAGAAAAAGGAAGTAAGCAATAAATAAGAGAGGTAAAAATCGATGGATAAAAATATTTACTAATACTATCTTTTATGAATTTTAATAAATCAGTTTCCTTGGATTGGAAATTTAAAAATACAGCAGTAGTAAAAAATAAAGCTAAAACTAATCCAAAACCAGCAAAAATAGAAATAATTCGACCTGAAACAAGTGGGTCGGAAATGAACTTTAAAGAGGCAGCATTAATCCACATAAATAATGGTTGTTTACCATCAGTTTGAGGAATAAAACGAAGAGTTTCCTCTGATTGAATTATTTGAGCCCAGCGAATATAAATGGCTTCATCTCCAAAAACCGGGATTGAAGTTAAATTTTGAAGTCGAGAAAAAAAATAAAAACCAAAAATTAAGATTAAAAGAAAAAAACGGAAAAAATTATTTTTGATCATAAACACCTTTTAAATTGTTGGTTAGAATGCGTTTTATTTCCTTAATCATTTGGATGGATTCTTTTCGATAACGGGCAGCACTATTCCCTTTAGTGTCGCTGGTATCTTCGTCGCGCCAATCAACTTCCACCTCTTTAATTTTAAAACCCCATTTTTGAGCCATAAAAAGAAGCTCTACATCAAAAGCGGACACTCGCCAACCTTTTTTATCTGATTTATCTTTAAAAAATTGTAAATTGGGAAAAAGTTTTTTAGCAACATCGGTTTTAAACATTTTAAACCCGCATTGAGTGTCAATAATATTTCTTAAAAGAACGGCCCGGCGAAGGTTGAGAAAAACAGCGCCACCTATTTTTCGAAGAAGACTGTTACCTTTGCGAATGGCACCACGCGAACCAATAACAATGTCATATTTTTGATCAAAAAAAGGTAATAATTTGTTTATCTCTTTTAATGGAGTGGATTGATCCATGTCAGTAAAAAGAATGATGGGATATTTAGATTCCTGAATTCCACCCCAAACAGCTGAGGGTTTACCACCATGGGGTAGATTTAAAACCCGAAAATTTTGATGTGTTGAAACAAAATCTTTGATTATTTTAAGGCTGTTGTCGGTAGACTCATCATTACAAATTATTACTTCCCATTTAAATTTTTGCGTTTTAAGAAAATCGAAAACTTCATTTAAAACACCATTTTTAAGGTTATTTTCTTCGTTATAACAAGGGATAATTATTGAAATAGAGGTCATTATTTTATTATACAATAATAAGCGATGATGCTATCATATTTGCATATGATTAAATCTAAAAAGTTTTTTTTAGGATTGTTTATCCTAGCTTTTTTATTGAGAATTGGATTGGCGATTAGCACTTATCATTCTGACACTGGAGCTTTTGCTTTGGCGGGAAAATATATAGTTGGAGATGGTAGGGTTTTAGGTTTCTATGATGCTGTCACCACAAAAGGCAACCAAGGGGAATTAAAACTTTTAGGGCACCAAACGGTTTTTAACTATCAACCATTGGCTTATTTGATTCCATCAGTTGTTTACTTACCTTTTAGATCGATTATTATCGATACTGCTGATAGGATGGTAAATATTAATTGGGAATGGTTGCATGGAAAAATTATTTATTGGCCACTTTTAATTTATAAAATGCCGATGATCTTGGCTGATTTAGCAATAGTTTTATTATTACCAAAATTATTTGAAGACAAAAAGAAAAAAAGATTATCCCAAGTTTTATGGCTACTGAATCCATTGGCGATTTATGTTGGTTCGATGATGGGTCAAGTGGATATAGTAATTGCTTTATTTTTGTTGTTGGCTTTAATTAATTTAAAAAATAAAAGAAACTTTAAGGCTGTGGTTTGGGTGGCATTGTCGGCATTAATTAAACCAATTGGATTAATTTTAATTCCGATTATTGCTATAAGTGAATTTCAAAAGAAAAACAGTTGGTTTGATTTGGTTAAAACCGGATTTTTAGGATTTTTGGTTTATGGTCTAGGAGTTTCTGTTTATATATTTTCACCAGCTTACAGATATTTTGCCTTGTTTGCTGATCAGATTGGGAAAAGCACTTTTGCAGGAATAAGCATAGCTTCAGGAACAGTGATCCCCTGGTTTTTTGTAGTTTATATTTTTGGATTATTTTTATTTTGGAAAAAGAAGGTTAATAATAAAACAATTTTAGGAATAGCATTATTGACTAGTTTGGTTTTTACTCATTTTCATCCTCAGTGGCTGATTTGGGTGATGCCTTGGATGATTTATGAATCAATTCAAAAAAATGAAATAATTTTTTATCTGGGAATGTTGGCTGCTTGGTTAGGGGTGTTATTTTCTTTTGATTCAACTCTTCATTTTGATATGTTTTTGGCCAGAGGAACGGTGGTGGCAAAAACATTAGGTGGTAATTTAATGTTAGAAATAATGATGTTGTCTAGAGCTTATTTAGTGGCAATAGTTGGATATAAATTTTTATCTTCTGACTAGAGAATAAACACTTTTTTTGAAAACTACATTTAAATCTTTTGGTAGAGTTTGATCGATGAAAAGAGTGTATAAATGGGCTTGAGGGATGTTTTTAGGCGGGTTGCCATAGTAATTAAAAAGATAATCAAACCCAAAATCCATACCAATACCAGTTTCATAAGAAAGGTTAAAAGGTTGATCTTGTTGCTGTTCAACTAAATATTTGACCACTGCTTTTTTATCGTTAAGACTTATTAATGGTTTATTGTTGACTATATTAGACTTAATGGAAAAAAATAATAAAACAAGAATAATTGCCGATCTTAAAAAAATATTTTTTAATTTAAAAATTGAAATTATTAAAAATAAAGGTACAAGAGAAGTAATCAGGCTGTAGTAATATTCTGAAATAGAACCATGATATTGAGATAAAACTATCAGAGGAAACAAGATCCAGATTAAAATTAAAAGTGTATTTTTTTTATTTTTAAAAAGAAAAGGACTTATTATTAGAATAATTAAGGAAAATAATTTTCCAAATTTATCTGATGTAAAGCCAAAAATATTGAGACTGTTCCAAAAAGTTTTTAACCAGAGAAATTTATCATAAGTAAAATTGTTTTGACGATCGAATATCATAGACCATAACTTATGAATGTTTAAGAACTGATGCCTTAAGTCAAAAATAATTAAAGGCAAAAATGGCAGACAGAAAAATAAAATCCCTAAACAAATTTCTTTTATTTTTGGTTTTTTATTAGATATAAAAAAGGAAAAAATTATAATTGGAGTTAAAGATATTGGAACTAAGTGAATATTGGCAATAAAACCGGCAAAAAGCATTGATAATGGAAAATTTATTTTTTTATTGTTGATAATTTGATAGCAAAGATAAAAACTAATGATGGAAATTAAAGGGGCGTACATAGCATTCCAACAAATTTTTTGAACAAAAATAGAATTCAGTAAGGAAAAGAAAAAAGCTGTTTTATATCCGAAAATTCGACGAATAAGTAAAAATGAAACTATGGTTGTTAAAATATTAACAAAGGCCACAGCATAGGCGCCCGCTAGAGGATCACCTTGGGTTAAAAAATAAAAAGGCAGGAGAAAGTAATAGTGATATGGTCCGACAAAAAATCCATTATCATTACTGACTCGCGGGCCAATAAGAAGAGGTTTCTTTTGATGAATCATGTACATAACTTTACTGGCATCATCGGATTGATCCCATTCAAAAGTGTATCCTTGGGAGATTTTTATTAAAGAAAAAAGCAGAGAAACTCCAACTAAAAAAAATAAACTTAAGTTATCTTTCTTGACCGTCGACATTGTGTATTAGTTTAAAAATTTTTATACCATTAACTTCCCATTGGTTGTCAATTTTAGCCCAACCAAAAGCAGCTACTGACCATTCAGGGTTGTTAATAGGATTGCAGTCTATTTGAAAGGGTTCACAAACAACAAATAGTTGTTGAGCTAAATTACCTGGTAGATTAACTATTTTTGCCTTTTTATTGGTTAAAATATAACGATATGGAGGATCATAATTTTGTTTGGCAAGCAGGGCAAAATTGAAATCCTGATTATCAGAATTAGTAATAATTAAATCGGCAATTTGAGTGACGGTTTCAAGTTGTTTATTTGGCAGATAACGGAAAGGGTTGTTTAAAAATGAAAAAATAGTGATTAAAACCAAAAACGGAATACCGATAGGCTTGAATTTATAGATTAGAAAACCTGCCAAAATAAAAACTGCAGGGAAAAGGAAGGCAAAATAATGATCATAAACATGTTGTTTGTACAAAGCTAAAGCAATTATTCCAGATAGATACCAAAAAAATATAACCCAAAAGGTGGATTTTTGTTTTTTAAATTTTAAAATAAGTGGCAAAAGACCAACTGTAAAAGCAATACTGATGATTAAACCAACCGTTTTATTTTTACCGGCTAAAAGACTGGTATTTATTTGATTAAACATAGCTGGCATTTCAGGAATGGCTTTGTAGGCTTTGATGTTAACAGTAGTTTCCCGCTGGGTAAAAAAAGTTATTAAAGATTTGACGTTTTGACCGTCGTGTTTTATATCGAAAAGAATTTGAGGAACAAGAGACAAAATAAAAATTAAAGCAGCTAAAAAAGTATATTTTAAAAATGGTTTAAATTGTTTAGATTTATTTTTAATAAATTTAATGAGATTAAAAAGCCAAAAAAGACCAATAAAAGGCAGAAGAGCCAAACCAAGATAATGGCTGTTCATAACCATAATAAAAGCTAAAGAGGCATATAAAAAATAATGGTATTTCTTGACCCTAAAACTTTCAAAGAAAAAATAAACAAAAAGTAAACTGAAAAAAGGCATGATATTAGGGTTCCAAAT
>CAYSME010000027.1:0-9085 GCA_964432085.1 uncultured Gammaproteobacteria bacterium
TTTAATAATAGCGAATTATATGGAAAATGCAAGTTATTTTAGTCATCTTTTACCGCATTTTTGTTGATTTTGTTACCAGTAATAATACTGTTGACTCTTAATTCACGAATAACAGTAACTTTTATTTGACCAGCCCATTTTGCTTCTTCGTCGAGTTTTTCGGCAATATTTTGACTAAGCACTTCAGCTTCTGAATCAGAAACTTGGGAAGGTTCGACAATAACAACAACTTCACGACCAGCTTGATAAGCAGCTACACTGGTAACTCCAGAAAAACCCATGGCAACTTCTTCAATATTTTTCATTCGCTTTAAATATTCCTCGTGCACCTCATAACGAGCACCTGGTCTGGCACCTGAGGCGGCATCGCCGATATAAACTATGACTGATTCAACCGAAGAAAATTCTTTATCTTCGTGATGTTCAGCAACACAACTGATTACTTTTTCAGAAATTTTATATTGTCTTAACAAATCAACACCAAGATCAACATGGGTGCCCTCTTGATCAGTTATGACTTTACCAATGTCATGTAATAACGCTCCAAGACGAACTGTGTTAACATCTGCTTTTAGCTCATAGGCAATAGCTGTGGCAATTTTGGTGGCTTCGATAGTATGTTTGGCTAAATTTTGACCATAGGAAAAACGGAATTTATATTTACCGATTTCTTTGATTAAATCAATTGGTAAATTAAAAACGCCAACTTCTTGGGTAATTTTTTTACCTTCGTTTAGTAAAATACGATCCATTTCTGTTCGGGTCTGAGCAACAATTTGTTCAATTTTAAGAGGTTGGATGCGACCGTCTTTGATTAATTTTTCTAAAGAAAGACGAGCAATTTCTCGACGAGTTGAATCGAATGAAGAGATACGAAGATCATTGGTTTCATCAAGTTCAATTTCAACACCAGTGGCTTTTTCGAAAGCGCGAATATTACGACCTTCACGGCCAATAATTTTTCCTTTTATAGTTTCATCAGCTAAAGAAATAGTAGAAACTGTGTATTCGGCCACATAATCGGTTAGACCATGACGAATATTGTCTATAATTACTTCTTTGGTAATTTCCTCTTCTTTTTGTTTAATTTCACCACGAGCTTCCTCTATTTTTTTAGAAACCCAAGAAGACATTCTTTTTTCAGTACTGTTTATGACCAATTGTTTGGCTTTTTCTACATCAAGACCAGAGATATTTTCCAATTTTTCTAATTGTTTTTTGTAAACATCATCTATGCTGGCTAATTTAGATTTAACTTCGGCATTTTGGGCATCAAGAGATCTTTCTTTTTGAAGCAAATAACGCTCTTTTTCATCAAGAGATGTAAGACGTTGAAAAACTTCAGCTTCTTTGGCTTTAGCCTCGGCTTCTAGTTTTTTAGCATTTTGCAAAGCAGCATCGATTTGGGATTGATTAACAGTGGAAACAACAGGAGTGGTTTCAGTTTTATTTGGAGAAAAAACAACTCGATTTTTGTCTTCTTTAACTTCTTTTTTTTCTGTTTTAACTTCTTTTTTAGATTCTTTCGTTTCTTTTTTAGAAACTGGAGTTTTTTGAGGGGCACTAAAAAGTCCCTTAACTCTAGATAAAAATACATCTAACATATAACCTCCGATACTTTTTACAGCAAGGCACGCCAGGACAATAGGCCTGAGTTAAAAACAAGTCGAAATTTTGACTAATTTGAATAACATGATTGGGTGCTTGAATTAAAAAGTTTTAATTATTAATAATTTGAAAACTAATTGATGTATTTTATCTAAAATTAAGTCAATCGTCAAATGCGGAGTTTATATCTGAAATATTAAAACCACGACGATAAAGTAGGGATTTTAGCTTTAATTTGTCCATATTTGATTTTTTTTGAATGATTTGTTTTATTAATTCAGAATCCTGACTTTTAATGTCTGTTTTTATATTGAGTTGAGACAATAAATATTGTATTTGATTTTTGGATTTTCTTTTATTTTTTCGAACAAAATATTCAATAAAACTTTTTTCATCTAAAAGTTTTTTTGAATTTAGATAATCAATAATTTCTTGAATAATTTCGTTGATATTTGAATATTCAATTTTATATTTAAAAATATTTTTCTTTAAAAAAAAGTTTAATTTTTGAGAAATTATTTTTTCAACTTTTGGCGAAATGGCTACCTGGCGAAGAGAATATTCTTTGCCTAAATAAAAAAGACAAGATTTAATTATTTGTTGATATTTTTGTTCGTCAATTTCTTGATTATTAATCAAACCAAGTTTGACAATATCGTCAATAAAAAATGGAATGAATGAACCGTCAGAAAAGGTAACCCAAACGCGATTTGGAATTTTACTGGCTTTAATACTGGTTATTTGCATTATTCTTCAATAGGGGCATCAAACGGCCGTTCGAGCTTGGCCGGCTCAGTATTTTCTTTAACTTTTTTCCAAATTTGTTTTTTGATATCTTCGGCTAATTTAGGATTATCTTTAAGATATTTTTTGGCGCCTTCTCGACCTTGGATATTTTGACCATCAAATTTAAAGAAAGCTCCAGCTTTGGTGATTATTCCATGTGTAATGGCCAAATCAACCAGACTTCCATAAATTGAAATCCCTTCGGTGTTCATAATATCGAATTCGGCTTCCCTGAATGGCGGAGCAACTTTATTTTTAATGATTCGGGCACGATGCTGGGAACCAAGTGATTCACCGGTGGCATTTTTAATATTGGCAATTTTACGAAGATCAATACGAACTGAAGCGTAAAATTTGAGAGCCAGACCGCCGGGGGTGGTTTCAGGATTACCAAACATAACGCCGATCTTTTGGCGAATTTGATTAGTAAAGATAACTATGGTTTTTGATTTGGAAATGGCTCCGGTTAATTTACGAAGAGCTTGAGACATAAGACGTGCCTGAACACCCATCATGGAATCGCCCATTTCACCTTCGATTTCAGCTTTGGGAACAAGGGCGGCGACAGAATCCAAAACGATAATATCGACAGCATTAGAACGAACTAAAGTTTCAACTATTTCGAGAGCTTGTTCACCACTGTCTGGTTGAGAAATTAAAAGATTATCTAAATTAACACCAACGGTGGCAGCACGATGAGGATCGAGAGCATGTTCAACATCAATGAAAGCAGCAGTTCCACCCATTTTTTGAGCTTCGGCAATAACATGAAGACAAAGAGTGGTTTTACCAGAAGCTTCGGGTCCAAAAATCTCGGTAATGCGGCCGCGCGGAAGACCACCAACACCTAAAGCAATATCAAGAGGTAAACAGCCAGTAGGGACAACATCGACGGTCATATCGGCCTGTTTTTCGCCCATTTTCATAATGGCACCATCACCATAGGCTTTAGTGATTTGTTCCATGGCTACACGAATGGCTTCGCTTTTTTGACTTTGACTTCCACCGACTGGAGAACTTTTTTGGACTTCTTTTTTCTTTTTCTTTTGATACATATTGTTTTTTAAATAAAATTAACTTTACATCTATAGTGATAACAAATTAAAATGTATCAAGTCAAGGAGTAAAACGAACAAAACCCGAAATTGATATAGTTTGTTGGAGATTGTTATTATTTAGTAATAAAAATAACAATAAATTCTAGTCGGGAATACAGGATTTACCCTAAAGGGTATAAACTTCTCATCCTGTATTCTAGTGTCGGGAATACAGGATTCGAACCTGCAACCTCATGCACCCCATGCATGCGCGCTAGCCAATTGCGCCAATCCCCGCCTTCGCTTAAGCTTCGGCGGGTAAACCCGTTAAAGCCTGGTTGATTTTACCAAAAAAATTAGACAAAAATAAGCCTTTTAGCCTTCGATTGAAGAATGGACTGTCATTTCTTTTTCTTTCTGTTTTTGTTCTTCTTGATAGAGTTTAGCTGATTCATTAATGATTTCGTGAGCTTCTTTTCTGCCAAGCCAACCTTTGACAGTAACTTCTTTGCCATCTTCTAAACGTTTATATTCAGTGAAAAAATGGATTAACTCTTTTAAAAAATGTTCGGGAACATCGGATAATTTTTGATATTCATTATAAAGCGGATTTTTAACCGGAACGGCTAATATTTTTTCATCATCACCATTTTCATCATTCATAATTAATACTCCCAACGGACGGACTTCTAAAAGACAGCCAGTGAAAACGGGAGATTGAGTGATGACCATAACATCTAGATGATCACCATCTTGAGAACGAGTATCGGGAATGAAACCGTAATCAACCGGATAAAACATTGGTGAATGTAAAACCCTGTCTAGTTTGATTATGTCCATTTCCTCGTCGTATTCATACTTGTTCGAGGTATTTTTAGGAATTTCTATAATGGCGTTGACAGTTTTGGGAGAATGATCTCCTATATTTATGTGTAAATACATAGCGGGTAGAATTATAAGGTATAATTTGAAATATGGCAATTAAATTTGGACCAAATGAATTAATCAGAGATGAGCATTTTTTGGTGAGTAAAAAAGAACTTAAAAAAACAAAAAATGGAGATGATTTTTATAATTTAGAATTGAGTAATAAAGACGGTAAAATTGAAGCTATTATTTGGAATAATAATATTCCGCAGTGTAATTTTGATGTTGGTAAAATAATTGAATTAAATGGAAAGACACAAGAATATAATGGAAAAGTTAATATTTTGATTGATAGTTGTCAAAATGTGGAAAGTGAAGAACCTGGAGATTATTTACCTTCCATACCAACATTGGTTTTTGATATTGAAACTTTGGGTAAAAAATTTGAAGAATTGGATGAAGTGGAACAAGATTATCTTTTAAATAATTTAGAAAAAGCGGAACCTGATAAAGAGATTGCTAAAGGGAAAACAGCTTTGTATTCTATTTTTGGAACGGTGTGTGCTATAGGCGCGGTGGATTTTGGTAACCAGACTGGAATTGTTTTGAGTTTATCTGAAAAAGAAATTAAACCAGAAAAAGAAAATTTTACTTATAAAACATTTGAAACTGAAAAAGAATTATTGGAAGAATTTTGGAAATTAACAACCAATTATGAACAATTTGTGACTTATAACGGTGATACTTTTGATTTTCCTTATTTAATGATTAGATCGGGTATTAATAGGGTAAAAATGCCGTTTGAAATTAAAAGGTGGGGATCGGAGAAATTTATTGATCTTCAGGCTAAAATTAGACAAAATCATGGATTTAAATTAGAAATGTTATGTAAAGCTTTTGGAATTGAAAATCCAAAAGGAGAAGGGGTTCACGGTGATCAAGTGTCAGAATTGTATAATGCGGGAGAATTTAATAAAATTGCTGATTATGTGGCTAGAGATGCAACTGCTACGGCAGAATTGTATTCGATTTGGAAAAATTATATGAGTGGACAGATCTAATTAATTGTTTAAAATCCCTCTCCCGATAAATCGGGATCTCCCTTTGACAAAAGGGAGACTTATTAAAAATATAAATATGAATATAGAAAATATGATTGAGCAAGAATTGGTTTTTAAGGTTGAAATTAAAAATAAAAAAAATAACCAAAAAAAGGTTGTTAAGGTGGCCGGAGAAAATCTAACTAAAATGATGATGGATAGATTAACTGGAAGAACTGGGGAATGTTAGAGAATGAAAAATAAAATTAAAGCTAAGATAAAAGTATAAATTCCAAAAATCCAAAACTTTTTGCCGACTAAAACTTTTTTGAGAAATCCTAGTGCTAAAATGCCAATTAAAAAAGTTATGACAAAAACGAGAAAATATTCTGGATTTAAAATTCCGGAGGTGGATAGGTCTTTGGCACCTAAAACTATAGCTCCAAGAGATGCTGGGATAAAAAGGCAAAAAGAAAAATTAAAAGATTCTATTGAAGATAACCCTAATAAAAGCCCGGCAAAAATGGTGGCACCGGCTCGAGAAACTCCGGGCAAAATAGCTACGGCTTGGAAAAGACCAATAATAATGGCTTTTTTATAATCCATTTTTTTATCTTTTGATCCAAAAAATTTGGTGGAAAAAACAAAAATTGATCCTAGAACAAAGAAGAACGGTAAAAGATTGATATTGGAAAAAATTGAATCGACTTGATCTTTAAATAAAATTCCAACTAGAGCAGCCGGAATTGAGGCAATAATTATATATTTTAAATTTTGAAAAAAATATTTGATTTGTTTTCTGAAGAAAAAAAGAACTGATAAAAAAGTGGCGGTGTTTAAAAAAATATCTAAAGTTAAAGACGGTTCTATTTTGAAAAAATATTGAGCTAAATTAAGATGGCCTGATGAAGAAATTGGTAAAAATTCGGCAATTCCTTGAATAAAACCGAGGGTTATTGTTTGTAAAAATGACATATGGGTTAATTATAAAGTAAAAAAATATTTTTTTGACAAAATGAGTATAGACTGATATTATAGGGCATTATTATAATATATAGTAATATAAGTATCGATAAATCGAACAAAGCGTTTGATGGAAACGATTGTAGGTAGTAGGAACATTGACATCGAAAGTTGAGAAAGGGTGAAATAAATGGACACCGATCAAATTAGGAATCAAATAAAAGAAAAAATGAGCAATTTAACGTATCGTTCACTGTTTTCATTTGACTTAATGCTGATTATACTTTTTTCCTTCTTGGGATCAAAAAGAAACCCATTTGAAGGGTTAACACCCTTGGATTTAATTTCATGGGCCGTGCTTTTTGGAGCGTGGACTTTAATTAGATCCTTAAAATGGATTATAGGAAGAAAAAGATTAAAGAAAGATTTAGAAAATCTTTACAAATAATCTTCCTAAAAAATTATATCCTTTACAAAAAAACAATGCTGAAGAGCCGACTTTATCAATAAAATGATGGAGTCGGCCCTTTTTTGGAAAAAAATTATTTTAAAACCAAAAAGGGACAGGCATGCCTGTCCCCTACATAAAATCGAAATAAAGATTAACGCTTTGGAGATTGCTTTTGGCGGCGAGATTTACCACCAGTACCAACCATTCTTCTTTCCTTAACTCGAGAATCGACGGTTAATAAACCAGTTGGTTTAATAATTGGTTTAAAATTAGCATCAATTTTGACTAAAGCACGGCAGAGAGCTAAGCTAAGAGCCTCAACTTGACCGCCTTTACCACCACCGATTAATTTAGCCTGGAAATAATACTTACCAGTAGTATCGGTGATTAGAAAGGGTCTGTCGTAGGCAATTTTAGATGTTTTACTTGGAAAATATTTTTCAATGGCAATACCATTGATCATCGATTCACCTTTGCCAGAAAATAATTTTACAGTGGCTATAGCAGCTTTTCTTCTGCCAATTGCATAAGTGTAAGTGTTTTTTTTATTTATTGAATTTTTCGGCATATTTGTGATTAGAATCTACAAAAACTTTTAAACGAGTCATTCTGACATCTCTTAATTTATTTTTAGGCAACATGCCATAAACACCATGAGTAATAACTCGGCGAGGATCTTTTCTTAAGAGTTCACTTAAGGTTAACTCTTTTAAATGACCAGACCAGGCGGTGTGGTGATAGTAAATCTTTTGTTTTAATTTACGACCAGTAGTGATAATGTCAGCTGCGTTGATGGCAACAACATAATCACCATCATCTCGATGATAAGAAAAATCGATTTTACCTTTACCCATTAAAAGTCCAGCAATTTCAGTACAAACACGACCTAAAGTTTTACCCTTAAGATCGATTAAATGCCATTTTCTATCAACGGTATTACCTTTTAAAACTGTGGTTTTCATTATTTGGTCTCCTTTTTCCCTTTGACTTTGCTCAGGGTTTTAATTTTTTTGGCTGGTTTTTCTTTTTTTCCTTCGACTTTGCTCAGGACTTTTTTAACTTCTTCTTTTTTCTCGGGTAAAAAATTAACAGCTTTAACGAAACTTAATTTGACTATTAAAGCATCATCACCATAACGTCGTTTAATTTTTTTGGTGGTGGTGAAATTGGATTTTTGATCACCAAAAACTGATTTGAAGTTAGCTACTACTCGATTGACCCAGTTTTGATCTTGAAGAACTTTATATAATTCTCTTTTGGCGGTTAATTCTTCTTTGGTAATAATAATATTAGCTAATTTTTCGATGGTAGGGATAAGAGCTTTAACTTTTGCTTCGGTAGTTTGGATAGCACCATAAGTGAACATAGATCTGGTTTGAGATCTGAATAAAGCTTTTCTTTCGTTGAAAGAACGGTGTAATTTTTTACCGGCAATACGATGTTTCATAATTTATTTCCAAGTGAAGCCTCTTTCTTTGAGCCAGGCATCGATAATTTTTAATGATTTTTCACCAACGTTTTTGGCTTTACTGACATCTAAACGACCAGCTTTAATTAAAGCATCGATGGTTGGATAACCAGCCTTTTTAAGAGCATTAGTCACTCTTAGTGGAAGTTCAATTTCTTCAACGGAAATATCACTACCATGAGAGGTAGGAGAGGCCATGAGGGTAATAACTTCTTCTTCGAATTCTTTTGGATCAACTATTTGAGAAAAAGAACTAATCAAATCTTTGGCGGCTAGTTTAAGAGCCATTAAAGGATCAATTGAACCATCAGTCCAAATTTCCATGGTTAATTTATCATAGTTTGATTTTTTACCTAAACGAGTTGGCTCAACGGTGTAATTGGTTTTAATAACAGGAGTAAAAGCAGCATCAAGAATAATTTCACCAACGATATCGGTTGTTTGTTCTTTAGCTAATGTGTATCCAACTCCCCTTTCGACAGTCAAAGATATTTTAAGAGATGATTTATTATCGGCAAGAGTAGCTATAACTTGTTCCGGATTAGCAACTCTACAAATTTCTGTATCAGCAATATCACCAGCAGTGACTATGCCTGGACCTTTTTTTTCGAGAGTCAACTCAATTGGTTCATTTTTACTGTAATTAAATTTAATTTTTTTAAGATTTAAAGAAATATCAACTAAATCTTCTTTAACACCCGGAAGAGTGGTAAAAAGATGATTAGCCCCATCTATACGAATACGAGTAATGGCGGCACCTGGAATGGTGATCAATAAAACCCGACGTAAAGAATTACCTAGAGTGTGACCGAAGCCACCGACTAATGGACTTAGTTCAAATTTACCGTATTTATCATCTGATTTT
>CAYSME010000028.1:0-4394 GCA_964432085.1 uncultured Gammaproteobacteria bacterium
TACTATTGAAGGTAGTAATGCGAATGTAGTTTCTAGAAAGTTAGGTAATTCAAATAGACTTGAATCTGAAGGTAAAGTTTTAGCTAATTCAAATCAATTGTTTTGGTTGGTTAACCATAATGATAATGGAGGTATTGGGGTAACTTATTATAGTGGAACTAGTGTTAGTTTAAGTGTTGATGCTGATTTTAAAGGAGCTTTAAAAGTAGATTATTTTTATAAAAATGGCAGTGTTTTTGGAGTTAAAAGATTTGGTTGTAGATATGATGATGGTAATTCTAATAGTTTATTTAATACTGGATTTACCGGAGATTGCTCTAATATTTCATTGGCTCTTGGAAGTCCCCTTTTGATTTCAGTTACACCTGTTGGTGGTTCAACTAATTTAGCTATTTCTGGTTCTGCTAATTTTCCTATACAGGGAGAAGAATTGACGGCTAGTAGTAGTACGGGCAGTGATGTAAAAACTCAGATTAAAACTAGATATATATATCAGTTTCCTTCTTTTATGTTGGATGCTATGACTGCGAAAAATATAATTCAGTGATAGCTGGTTGAGTCTGTTAAAAAAAATCTATATACTTATTGATATATGAGTAGTGTTTTAGGTATTGATATTGGTCAAAATATGGTAAAAATGGTCTGTCTTTCAAATGATAGTTCTAAGATTGTTTTGGAAGCGATTGGTGAAATTAAAATACCTCAAATTGAGGGTAAAGAAATTAATAAAGACAAATTTTTAGTTGAAACAGGAAAAACGATTAAAAACCTATTAAATGATTTAAAGGTAAAAAATAAACAGGCAGTAGTAAGTTTACCGGAAAATGAGGTTATAAGTAGATTGGTTAGACTGCCTCCTCTTAAAGATAGTGAAATAATGGATGCTTTGAGGTTTGAAGCTGAAACTTTTGTCCCTTTCCCATTGGATCAGGTCTCTATAGATTATGAAATAATAGAAAAAGATGATGCAGGAAGGTTGGTTATTTTTGTTATTGCCGCCAAGAATGATTTGATAAATAGCTATATTAAATTGTTTAAGTCTATAGGGTTGGAATTATTGGCGTTGGAGTCCCCTGCTGTAGCTTTAAAAAGGGTTTTAAAATTAGGAATGCCAATGGTGGAGAGAGTGGTGGTGTTAGATATGGGAGAAAAGTTTTCTGATATTTTTAGCATTAATAATAATAATGTTTATTTTGCTAGATCATTAGCTGTTGGAGGAGAATCGTTAACTAGGGCGATTTCTTTAAATTTAAATTTGGATATGGCTTCAGCTGAAGAATATAAAAAAGCTTATGGTATGAAAGAAAGTGAATTGGAAGGGAAAATTCGGGCAGCAATTATGCCAGTTTTTAATGATTTGGGCGAGGAAGTAAGAAAAACTTTAGCTTTATTTAATGAAGATATTGGGAAACCAGCCGAACTTTTGGTTTTAACTGGTGGTGGTGCTAATTTGCCTGGTATGGCTGAAGAATTAACAAAATTGTTAGGGATAGAGGTTCAAGTTTTGCAACCATTTATTAATATTGAGACAACTAAAACACAACCAGTTTTTAACTTAAATACAGAAGGTGGCAGGTTTTCTTTATCAATTGGTTTAGCTTTAAGGAGTTTATCATGAATGAGGGACTAAATTTATTGCCTTCGGTGGCAAAATTTCAGGCAGCAAAAATTAAATTAAAGAAAAAGATTAATATCATATCGAGCGGATTTTTAGTTTTTTGGGTTTTATCAGTAATAATTATTTTTGGATGGCTTTGGTTTAATAACTTTTTGTTAAAGAGAGCCGAGAAAAAAAACACAGTAGCATTAAACACATATAAATCATTAGCAACAAATGTGGTTTTGAGTAAAAGGAATAAGTATCAGGCTAAATTAGTGGGTCAGGTTTTAAGTGAAAGATTTGAATATGGATCTTTGATTCAAAAAATAAACACATTTTTTGAAAAAAATGTGTTTATTGAAGATTTTAATATAAAAAATAAGAAGATTTTTGTTTTAAAAGGTTCCGTGGTAAATGGTGTTAATGTTTCTGAAATTGAAGAAAAAATTAAAGATGTCAATAACGGTTTATACCCTGATTTCAAATCGGCTAAGTTAAATTCGATTGGTGTTAACAGTTTAGGTTGGACATTTGAAATGGAGGTTGAATTGTCATGAAAGAAAAAATTAAAATTGATCTTAAATTACCGGAAAAGATTTTTGGTTTAGATAGATCATTTTTGGCACTTTTTTTATTACCAATGGGTTTGCTTTTGCTTTTTTTGCTTAGTTTGAGATTAATTTTGATACCTAAGATTGCAGAAATAAAGAATGTGAATCTTAAAATTAAAACGGTTACGGATAATACTAGTAAGATTAATGAGCAGAATAAATATTTATCTTCAATGAATCAGGAAGAGTTGCAGAAAAACGCTGATTATTTAAATGATGCTGTTTTAAAAGATAAAAAATCTTATTTGTTATTGGGAGTAATAAGGTCGGTGGCAAATAAATTTGATTATCAAATTGAAAGTTTTTCTTTATCTCCTGGGGAAATAAAATCTGATATTAAAACAAATGAATTATCTGACACTACCCAATTACCACTGGAAGTTTCTATGTCGGGACCAAAGGATAAAAACTTGGATTTGATTTTGGCTTTAGAAAAAACTTTGCCTATTTTATTCATTGATAAATTCGAAAAACGTGTAAGTGGCGACAGTGTTAGTATGAATTTAACAGTTCATTCCTATTACATAAGTGGTGATATAAATATCGACACTAAAAGTATCACTTTGAGTGAATTGACTTTATCTAAAGAAGAATCAGCTTTAGTTGAAAAAATTAGCAGTTTTACCAAAATAGAAAATAATCAATTTGATGTGGGAACATCGGAATTTCAACAATATAGCCGAGCAAATCCTTTTAGTCTTTAAAAACAAACCCTCTTGTTTTGATAAATCAAAACTTCCTCCCTTAAAAAGGGCGGTTTTTATTTTTATTCCTTTATTTTTAAAAGGAAACGAGTGGTGGGAAAAGAAAGGTTTAGGATATTTCTGATTGATTTAATTATTTTTCCTTCTTTTCCGATTATTTTTCCAATAATTTCAGTTGGAGCGTCAATTTCAAAGGTAGTGAAACCATTTTCTTCAACTTCATTAATGATAATGTCTTTTGAATCTGGGACGATGGATTTAACAATGTATTCTAAGGTATCTTTGATAGTATTCATATTTATGCTTGAACTTCTTCAGTTTTTATTTCTTCAACTGTTTCTTCTTTTTTCTCTTCCTCTACTTTAACTTTTTCTTTTTTAGTTTTGACTAGTTTTGGATATTTGGAAGGATTTAAAAGTTTATCGACTCCAAAAGTAACTTGAGCACCTTTTTTTTGCCAATCAGCCAATTTTTCTTTATTAATTTCTAAAGTTTTAGTTTGAGGGGTGTAGAAACCTAAATCGTCAATAATGGGACCGTTTAATTTGCTACGATCTTGAGCTACAACGATTCTGTAAGTAATTTGATGGATTTTGCCACGAGGAGCAAGTTTGATTTTTAGCATATGGGTGATTATACAAGATTAGTAAAGATTTTGGTAGCTTTAATTGAAGCATCTTCTTCGGCTTTTTGTTTTGAACCACCTGAGCCGGTAGTGATTAATTCATCGTTTAAATAAACGGCCACTTCAAAGACTTTTAAATGATCAGGGCCAGATTCATTAATGGTTTGATATCGAGGGGTAATTCCCCTCTTTGATTGGGCGATTTCTTGAAAAACACTTTTAGGATCTTTATAAACTTTCTTTTGTGATATTTCTGAAATACTTGAACTTAAACTTTTTTCCAGAAATTTAAAGGCCGGATTAATGCCACCATCCAGAAAGATGGCTCCAAGAATAGCTTCAAAAGTATCGGCTAAAATTGAATGATTAGTTCGACCGTTGTGTCGTTCTTCACCTTTGGATAGAAGAATAAAATCACCAATACCAATTTTTATTGAAGTTAAGGCCAAATTTTCAGTGCAAACAATTAGAGCACGAAGGTTGGTTAAATTCCCTTCATTGTATGTTGGAAACTGATGAAAAAGTTTATCGGAAATCCAAAATTCGAGGATAGAATCGCCTAAAAATTCATAAGTTTCATTTGATTGGAGTTTTTGACTTCGGTTTTCGTTTAGATATGAGCGATGAGTTAACGATTGAATTAGTTTTTTTTCATCTTTAAAGGAATATCCTATTTTAGTTTGAAGATTTTTCAGGTTTTGGTTCATTTTCTTGATTAACATCTAGGTTAGATTTTTTGATAGCACTGCCGATAACACCATTAACAAAAGAAGAACTGGATTCAGTGCCGTATTCTTTGGCAATTTCGATAGCCTCATCGATGACGACTTTTGGAGGATTTTTCTTTAAATAAA
>CAYSME010000028.1:4404-8814 GCA_964432085.1 uncultured Gammaproteobacteria bacterium
ATATCTTAAAACACTTAAGTCAATTTTATTGATTTTATCGATCGGCCATTTAGGAGCATTTTCTTGAATAATTTGATCGACTTCAGGGACGACTTTGACGATTTCATCAAATTCTTCAGTTTTCGACTCAATCCCGCCGCAACCCCAAGCAAAAAGTGCTTGGACATTTTTAATTCTTTTTAGATGGCGGGGGTCAAATTTATTTTTCACTGTTTACAATTAGGACATTGAAAACCAGCCATTTTTGGCTGACCACAATGTTTACAATTTACGGTTTTGGCTATTTTAGGGCCGGTTTGAGAGGCTCTTCGTGAACCTTGTCGGCGGCTAGAGGGCCAGTGTTTTGGTACTGCTGTCATGGATGTAGTTTATCAAAATTTGTTTTTTTGTGATAGGGGTCAGGCATGCCTGACCCCTTACAATCAATTATTAATTATTTCTGATATTAGGTTTTCGGAGGTAATTTGGGAAAAGTTGAAATCAGGATAATTTTTGATTATTTCTTTTAAAATTTCTTGACTGAAATTAATTAGTTTAGTGTCGGAAAAACTGGCGATTTTTAAAGAAGGGAAACCGTGTTGGATGGTGGAAAAGGCTTCACCGGGTCCCCTGGTTTTTAAATCATATTCAGCAATTTTTAGACCGTTATGATTTTTTTCTAAAAATTCAAGACGATTAATGGCTTTTTGATTGTCAGATTCAGTGAAAAGATAACAATAGCTTTGTTGATGTCCCCTGCCCACTCGACCGCGAAGTTGATGAAGAGCAGCCAGACCAAAACGATCAGCTGATTGGATAATAATAATTGAAGAATTTGGGATATCGACTCCGACTTCAATAATTGGGGTAGTAATTAAAATATTGATTTTATTATTTTGGAATTGTTTAATTATCTTTTCCCGATCGGCAGATTTAATTTTGCCATGTATTAGGCCTAATTTTAAATTTGGAAAAATATCTTTTGATAAATGTTCAAACTCTTGAATGGCTGATTTAACACTGGCCATAGTTTCGGAAATATCAATAAATGGACAAACAATAAAAGCTTGGCAATTAGTTTTTTTAATTTCTGCTTCAATCCATTTATAACAATCGGATTTTTTATGGTCAGGAACTAAAAAAGTTTTAATTTGGAGGCGATTTTGAGGAAGAGTGTCAATAATGGAAATATCAAGATTGCCTAAAAGAGTTAAACTGATAGTTCGGGGAATCGGAGTGGCAGTCATGGTGAGACAATTAGGAAATTTGGTTGAAGAACTTAAGAATGATCGCTGTTTAACTCCGAATTTGTGTTGTTCATCGATAATTAAAAGAGAAATTTTATTTTTTAATTTGTCTTTTTTATAAAAAATGGCGTGAGTGCTGATTATTATTCCGTCCTTAGGTATTTTTTTAATATCTATTTTTTTAGAACCAGTCATCAAAAAAAGTGGAATATTTAAGTCTTTTAGAATGATATGAAAACTTTGATAATGCTGATTGGCTAAAATTTCGGTAGGGGCAATTAAAACAGAGAGAGAATTATTAAGATGAGTGAGATAACAGGCTAATAAAGCGATGATAGTTTTACCAGAACCAACATCACCTTGAAGGAGTCGATTCATGACTTGATTGGGATTAGTAAGATCAGAAAAAATTTCATCTAAAACTTTGTTTTGAGAGTCGGTTAATTTAAAAGGCAAGGATTTGATTAAGTCTTTAATTTTTTGATTAATAGTTTTAGTAATTTTGATTTTGGTTTTAGGATTATTTTTTTGCCAATCTTTTTTGGAAAGATAGGATTTAATTTGAAGAGATAAAATTTCTTCAGTGGCCAGACGAGCTTTGGCCTGCTCCAAAACTTGGAGATTAATGGGACAGTGAATTTGAAAAAGTGCGGTTCTTAAATCCAGTAATTTATATTTTTTGATTAAATTGACAGGCAAAGTTTCTTTGATAGGAATTAAAAGATTTTGAATTTGGGTTTGAATAATTTTTCGAAACCATTTAGAACTTAAACCGCTGGTTTCAGGGTAAACAGCGATAATTTTGCCAGTGTTGTGAGGACCATATTCTGGAGCAATGATAGTTTTTTTATTTTGGAAAAGAGAAACAGCGCCAGCAAAACTGAGAGTGTCCCCTGCCTTTATATTTTTAGATAAATAAGGCTGGTTAAACCAAATTAAATCGATTTTACCAGTGTTATCGGCAATAATAGCTTTTTGAATATTTTTACCATTTCGAGTAAAAATGTTTTTAAAATCTAAAACTTTACCAGTAATGGTGACATTTTCATTTTCTAAAACGGAATTTATGTTAACGGAATGAGAAAAATCGATGTAACGATTGGGGAAATGATAAAGTAAATCTTTAGGGTTGTTGATGTTTAATCGTTTTAGTTTTTCTAAAATTTTGGGTCCAATGCCTGGTATTTGAGAAAGACTATTCATATAATAATAAAATCGTTATCTTGAATTATAGGAATTAATTTTAATATTTTTTGAACAATAGGAAAAACACTGGGTATTTTTGGTTCAAATTTTTTAAGTTCATTGATGGGTATCCATTTAAAATCGGTGTATTCTTTATTGTTTAATTTTATTTTGCCACTTAAAAATTGGGCGTAATAATGTGGTAAAACCATATAATTTCCATCTTTTTTAATAAAACTAACCATGGAATTAAAATTTGGATAAAGTTTGATTTTAAAATTAGTTCCCATTTCTTCGTTTTTTTCTCTTTGTATACCTTCAATTATGGAATTATCAGTAGTTTCCATTTTGCCACCAATAAATGAATAAATCCCATCAAAATCGTTTTCTCCTTGCCTTTTGGCCAATAGTACTTTTGTGTTGTTGTCTTTAAAAACTACTATTTTTTGACAATTTTGAAATGAATATTTATCCATGAATTTATAATAGCAAAAATTATTTTAGTTTTCGGGTTTAATTGGGGTCATGGTATTGATAGTCATATTTTTGGAATTAAAAATTTCTTTAGCTAAACCAATGGCTTGATCGGCAGTTATTTTATTAGTAATTTCTAATGTTTCTTGAGGAGTGTATATTTTATTTTCATAAAATAAATTATTGATAATATGACTGGAAATTCCGTTGATGGAATCAAAACTCATTAATGTTTGAAAATCGAGATATTTTTTGATTTTTGTAAATATTTCTTGACTAATTCCTTGAGAGATAAAATTGTCTGTTTCAATTTTGATAATGTCAATAACTTTTTGAGAATTTTTATTTTCTACTGATGACCAGACTTCAAAAAAATTAATGTCAGTATACATTTCTACAAACCGACTGTTGATATCATAAACAAGACCAAGTTCATGACGAAGTTTTTGGTAGAGAATAGAATTTGTTCCTGATCCGAGAATAAAATTAACAGCGTTTAAAGCAAATCTTTCTTGAATGGAATATTTTTTCTTTTTGAACCAATCGATAGATAAATATGTTTGATTAATATTGTCTTGATGATTTAAATTTTTTAAATTTTTATTAATTTTGGTTGAAGGTAATTTAGGTAAAAATGTATTTGAATTTTTATTAAATATTTGTTTTATTGATTTAATAATTGATGTTTGGTTGAAATTTCCGACTAAACTGATAACCATATTTTGCGGTTGGAAATATTGATGATAAAGATTAATTATTTTTTCCCGACTTATTTTCTTTAAATATTCAGGTTGGCCGATTCCATCTCTGATTAAAAAATTATTTTTTCCAAAGATATTTTCATTAATTTTTAAACCAAAACGGCGGTAAGGACTGTCCCATCTATCTTGATATTCTTGTGAAATAATAGAAATTTCCTTGTCAATTTGCTTTTTGGGAATTGTCGAATGAAAAATGATTTGGTCTATGAGAAAAACCCCAGCATTTATTTCAGTATCGGGGAATTTAAACCAAAAACTGATATATCTGCCACTGGTGGTGCCATTAAAATCGATGCCATGGTCATATTTAAAATCTTCAATGGTTTGATGATTTGGTAATTTTTCTGTTCCGGCAAAAAGCAGATGTTCTAATAAATGAAAAACTCCCCAATTATCCCCTTTTTCGTAATAACTTCCGGCTCTAATTTTTATATCAACAAAAACAGATCGAACGTTGTCCATTTTATATAAGGCAATTTTGGCTTTATTTATAAAATAAACTGAAGGTTTGGTCATAATTAAATTATACAGGAGATTTGAGGGTAGATATTTGTGTTATCATAAATTATGAAGATTAAGAAGAAGACGGTAACGAAAATTATTTTAATAGTGGCGTTGTTGGCTTTATTATTGTCTAGTTTAGTGGCTCCGTTATTAGTTTTAATGCGATGAAACAAAAATTATTATTTTTTTTCATGAGAACAAAAAGAAGATTTTCTTCATTTAAGTCGAGTTTAAGAGAAAAGATTAAGAGTAGAAAGTTT
>CAYSME010000029.1:0-8777 GCA_964432085.1 uncultured Gammaproteobacteria bacterium
GTGATGGTAAACCAGACTTAATTGTAGCCCAAACTGCTGGTAAAATTACTGTCTTGACTAATAATGGCAACGGTACTTTTGGCACTGGTGTTACTTATCCTACTAATGGCATTTCCACATCCTCTGTCACTTCAGCCGATATTAATGGTGATGGTAAATTAGATATAATTTCTGGCAACGAAAGTAGTAACAATATTACTGTTTTTACTAATAATGGTGATGGTACTTTATCTACCGGTATTACTTATCCCACTATTGGGACTTCTCCCGTATCTGTCACGCCGTCCGATGTTAATGGTGATGGTAAACCTGATTTAATTACTGCTAATAAAAATGGTAACAATATTACTGTTTTTACTAACAATGGTTCTGGTACTTTTGGCCCTGGTGTTACCTATCCTACTATCGGTGCCAGTCCTAGATCTGCAATTTCAGTTGATGTTAATGGTGATAATAAATCTGATTTAGTTTCTACTAATAGTAGTGGTAACAATATTACTGTTTTTACTAATAATGGTTCTGGTATTTTTGGCACTGGTGTTACCTATCCGACTATTGGTACTAGCCCAACCTCTATCACTACCGCTGATATTAATGGCGATGGTAAGGCTGATTTAATTACTGGTAATTATGGTACTCCTGATAGTATTACTGTTTTTATTAATACAGGTACTGGTATTTTTGGCACTGGTGTTACCTATCCTACTATTGGTACTAACCCCAATTCTATTACTTCAGCCGATATCAATGGTGATGGTAAAAGTGATTTAATTACTGCTAATTATAGTAGTAATAATATTACTGTTCTTCTCAATCAACCCCAATCTCTAATTTCCACTGCTAACGGTTCAGTCGGTATTGGGACCACTAATCCTACTGGTAAATTTCAAATTAACATTGGTGCCACATCTGCCTTTTTTATCAAATCCAATGGTAATGTCGGTATCGGCACCACTAATCCAACTTCCAAATTAAGTATTGCTGGTGCTTCATCTAATATCTCCAACACAGCCGGTGATATCACTATTAATTCTGCTTCTAATAATATTTCCTTCTCTGGCGACAATTTAACCAACGTCAATAACTTTTATCTTGCCGGTCAACTATTTGTCGGTGCCGGCAATACTGGTTCCAGTGGTCAAATATTAATGAGCACCGGTGTTGGTCTTACTTGGGGCGACATTGGCACCGGCAGTCAATGGACCACTACCAGTGATGATATTTACTTCCTTGGTGTTGGCACAACTATTGGTAAAGTTGGTATCGGCACCACCGCTCCTGGCTTTAAACTAGACATCAATGTTGGCAGTGATGATGTCAGAATAACCGGTAAGGGTACTGCTAATGGATTATTTTTAAATAATAATTTAGGTAGCGATGTGAATTGGTACATAGCAGCCAATAATGCTTCCTATACAAATACTTTTGCAACTGCAAGTAGTTTCTTTATCCGAGACTATGCACAATCAGCCACTAGATTAGTAATAAATAGTTCCGGTTATGTCGGTATCGGCACCACTAATCCAATTGCTCCTCTTGATATTGCTGGAGATGTTGGAGAAATATTTACTACCACTGGTAATATCACCATCAGTGCCGGTTCTAGTATCGTTTCTTTAAACAATAATGATTTAATTAATATTAAAAATATGACTGTCGGTGCAACTGCCACTTTTGCCTCAAGTGTTGGTATCGGCACTACCAATCCAACTGGAAATTTTCAGGTAAATGTTGGTAACACTGTTGCTTTTATTATTAAAGCCAATGGTAATGTTGGTATTGGCGGTACTGCTACTACCAAATTCGGTATAACTGGTCTTACTGGAACTGCCAGTGGTAGTTATCTTCGCGTTTACAATAACAACATCTATTATTATTCCTCTTCAGCCCGATATAAAGATAATATCGAAGATTTCAACGACGACTTCACTAAAATCCTTGACGTCCAACCAAAAATATTCACCGATAAAGCCACCGGCGAAAGAAACATTGGTTTTATTGCTGAAGAGCTCGATGCACTTGACTTAAAACATTTAGTCACCTATAAAGATGGACTTCCCGACACTGTCGAATATCAGTTAGTCCCACTTTACTTACTACAACTTGCTAAAGAACAAACCAATCAAATAAGTGATTTCAATCAAGATTTATCAATTACCTCCACCGGAGAAATATTTATCGATAATCTTTCTGATGAAACTTTAGCATCGTTAACATACAACCAAACTAAAGATGAAATCACCAACACTGCTTCCTATACCCTCCTTGATTCCATCGGTGCAGTCGTCGATCGCATCGCTCAATTTGGTGAAATTGCTTCGGCCAAAATCAAAACTGGACTATTAACCGTCACCAACATCGTCGCTAAACGAACTGTTACTGATGAATTAATTTCACCTAAAGGTAAATTTGAAGATATTGAAACTAACACTTTATCCGCCAATGATATTACCACCGACAATATCACTGCCCAAGAGGCCACTGTCTCCACTCTTTATGCCGACAATATTATTTCTAAAGAAGGTTCCATTGGTGATTTAATGGCCAGTAAGATTTCTGTTCTCAGAGATCAATTAACTCAATTAATTAATAATAATTCATCCTTGCCCGCCATAGCTTCAGCGTCGGCGGGTGGCACCATCACTGGTTCCGCCATTCTTTCTCAATCATCCAACTGGTCAATGAATATTGCCACTGATTCGGCAAAAATTACTGGTGATCTAGAATTAACCAACAATTTAATTATTGGTGCTAAATTAACTGTCAATGGGGATGCTCAACTTGGAAATGCTTTCATTGCCGGCACTTTTGTCGCTGGTGAAATTGCCATTCAAGATAATTATATTGAAACCACCAACACCGCTCTCTATATCCAGCCATCACAAACAGGATCAGTTCACATCATGGGTGACACTTTAGTTATCGCTGATGACGGTAATGTTGAAGTTAATGGTAACCTCACCGTGTCTGGATCCTTAATGGCCAATTTACTTATCGCTGATGAAATCCAAACTAATAAGTTAACTTCTATTGAAATCGGCAGCAGTAATCTTACCTCCACCGAAATCACTTCCGATGCCATCAAGATCGCCACCGACAGTGCCACCACTATTGTTGCCGAATCCGGATTTGGTGAACTAGCCACTTCATCCGCTCAATTAACTTCCAATGCCACCGCCGGTACTGCCACTCTTCCAGCTGGCAAAACCGAAGTCATTATTTCCAACACCAAAATCACTCCTGATTCTATGGTTTATCTAACTCCGGTCGGTTCCACCAACAACCAAGTTCCTTACATCAAAGCCAAAGTTGTTTCAGAAACTGAATCCTACTTTGTCATCGCCATTGATAATTATCTTAATCAAGATATTGATATTAATTGGTGGATTATTAATTAATTTATGAAAAAATAAGTAAACCATTTTTAATCCAAATGAAATTTTTAAAAATTTTTATTTTTACTCTTATCATCCTTTTTGTCTTTATCTCCCCTGTCAACGCTCAATCAGAGATAAAAAAAACTGATCATCTTACTTCTACCCTCCCTCAAAAAGATTTCTCTACTAATGAAACTCCTCAAATCAAAATTAATAAAACTAATCCTAAAAATTTATTTACTTTTATCAGTCAAATTTTTGGCAAAAAAACGTCGAATTTAAAAGATACTATAAAAATAATTGTTACCGATCCAGATAATAAAGTAGTTAATTCCTCTTACATCCAAACTACTGTCAACTCCGATAATCAAATCCAAGTTGCCATTAATTCAGAAAAATTAATTCCAGGAAAATATAAAGTTAAAATTATCGATAGTCAAACCAATGAAACTATTAATCAAGATTTTACCTGGGGAGTATTAGTAATTAATCCCGATCAATCGGTCTATTCTGTTAACAGCACCGCTTTTTTAGCTATGGCTGTTCTTGATGAATCAGGCAACATGGTCTGCGATGCCGATCTTACTCTTACCGTCACTTCTCCTGACAATTCAGTTTCTGAACTTTCTCTTTCCGCTGGCACCATCACTCGCAATCCTGAATGTCGTACTACAGCCATCACCTTAACACCCGACTTTCAAGCTTATTTACCTCTTTCTCAAATTGGTACTTATCAACTAAAACTCACTGCCATTACTAAAAATGGTTCTTATTCCATCACCGATTCTCTTTCCGTGGAATCAAATCCCGATTTTATTATCAAACGTCTAGCCACCACTCGTATTTACCCTCCTAACAATTATCCAGTTACCATAGAAATTACTTCTTCTAAAGATTTTGTTGGCACTATTATCGAAAAAGTTCCTTTAAATTTTAAAATTACCAACACTAATGCCAAAATAACCCAAGATTCTTCATCACAAATACTATCTTGGGAAACTTCTTTCAAGGCTTTTCAAACCACTTCTTTCTCCTACTCTTATTTAGCTCCTCAAATTTCTCCCAATCTTTATTCTCTTGGTCCAATCAATCTCATTAACTCTCAAAATAAAAACTACACCGAATCTCGTTCTTGGCAAATTGCCGCCGATGCTCTTATCGCTCTTGACTCTAGTTCTACTTCTGGAGCCAATCAAGTTGGTCAAACTGCTGTCTGGACCCACACTGTCGCTTCTGGAGGAGTTCTATTTGTTGTTGTCAATGCTAGAAATAGTACCGATGCCAACAGACCTGTCAGCAGTATCACTTACGATGGTGCCGCTCTAACCAAAGCTGTTTCCATCCAAAACAATACCTACGATCTAGGTTCAGAAATTTGGTATATAACCAATCCTACTACCGGTTCCGCCAGAAACATAATTGTAACATTAAGCGGTGCTTCAGGTAATTATTGGGCAGCAGCCGCCTCGTCTTTTACCGGGGTTGATACTACTAATCCTATCGGAGTTGGTAGTTCTGCCTCAGCCAATGCTTCTTCCATCTCTACTTCCATCACCCCCAGTGGAACAGATTCTTGGATTATAGATTCAATTTATTCCAAAAGTAACGGTGCCATTACCGCCACCCAAACCGAACAATCTAATCAAACCGTCAATTCTAGTGGTGATCAAGTAGGACATTCAACTGCTGGTCCAGTTAGTGTTGGTACCACCATGTCTTGGACTTGGACACCTTCAGGAACCAACAACGCCACTATTGTTGCTGTCGAAATACTCAAAGCAAGCAATAATTCTCCTGCTCTTCCCACCCTTATCCTCCCTGCTGATATTGGTACCTCTGTCTCTCAAACACCAACTTTTCAAACCGTAAGCACTGATACCGAAGATGATGACTTACAATATGAATTAAAAATTTGTACTGATTCTGATATGACCACCAATTGTCAAACATTTGATCAAACCAGTAGTAATGTTGGTTGGTCTGGACAAGATGTGGGTACTTCTGCCTATTCTTCTGGGACAACTGCTACTTATGTTCTTCAAGTTGGTAATTCTCTTGCCCAAAAAACTACCTACTATTGGAAAACTAGAGCCATTGATCCTACTGGTTCCGGATCTTGGTCTAGTACCCAAACCACTCCTTTTTCATTTCAAACCGGAGGTAATCTTTTTTTCCGACTCAAAGGCATTAAATCTAGTGGCATCAAATTTAAATAAAAAATTAAGTCCCTCTTGTCAAAGAGGGATTTAGGGAGATTTAACAATTAAAATTATTTATTAAAAATTAACTTTATAAACTTTATCATCGCCATCGACAATTATTTTAACCAAAATATTGATACCAATTGGTGGATCATCAATTAAAATGTTTTATAATACAATACAAATTATTTTAAATGTCTAAATCTAAGAAAAACAAACACCATTTTTTTATTATTGGATCCGTAATTATTTTTATTTTAATAATTGGCATTATTTTTTTATTAAAAATAAAACCAATATCCAATCTTAAACGCAAAACAAGTATTGATTCATCTAAAAATAATAACGGTGTCGTTCAAATTTTTGATAAAAACCAAATCGATTTCATAGATCCAAATAATTATAAAGATGAACAAGGTAAAATCAAAAAAATAAATACCAACATCACACCAAGTGAAGATAAGCAATATAAATATGCCAATACTACTAATAATTTCAAAACTTATTTCTCTAAAAAAGATCAAAAATCAAATTCTGATATTAAAATCCAACGTGACAATGCTTCCATTACTTTCTCTATTTTAAATCGTCTAATTATATCTGACATAGATAAAAATGGTAATGAATTTTTAAAAAAAGATCTTAATCAATCCGATTTTAATTTTGAAAACAATAAAACCTATGCCTCCGATAATGATCAAAGAAATCAAATTAAATATTCCAATGTATATCAACAAGATAATATCTCTATTAATATAATTTATACTGTCGAAAATAATCGCTTATTAGAAGAAATTATTTTGGATAAATTTATTGGATTTCCCCAATTTTCCCAAACATTAAAACTTGAAAATGTTTATGCTCAAAAACAAAACAATCGTATAAATTTTTACAGTCAATCTTCTCACAAAATAATTTGGTTTATTCCTCAACCAAAAATGTATGAACAAAGTGATCAACAGAATGTCAATACTGATATTAGATATGAAATCGACTGTTCCGACCCTAACCAAAAATTAGAAAGTTGCTCTCAATTAATTCTTACTAAAGTAATTAATGAAAATGGTAAAAAATGGCTTTCTGACCCCAAAAGAAAATATCCTGTTGTCATTGACCCTGCCTTTCAAATCGATTCTGGAGATACTTCCGCAAATTGGGTTTCTTCGGATTCCACCAACTTTACTGTCTCCCAAGAAACAACCATAAAACACGAAGGTGCTGGGTCTATTAAAATAACTAGTGCATCTCCAACTATTTGTTGGGGAATTTCTGGTAGTTGTGAGGCCAATTGCACTGCTTCCAGTTATACCAGTACCACTGCTTATACTGATTGTAATTCTTCGGTTTGTACTGGTACCAATTGTTGGGGAACCACCCCTGGTAGCTGTGATGCTGGTTGTGCTTATGCATCTTATTCCAGTGCTACCGCTTATACTAGTTGTTATGCCGGGAGCTCCTGTCATTAAAAATGAAAAAAATAATTTTAATATTAATTATAATTCTTTCCTTATTTCACCAAAAAGTATTCGCTCTCGACTGTGGACTCACCCCTTGTGCTGTTGGTTGTGCTTGTGGTGGTTATTGTCACGGAAACAAATTTTGTAGTGGAGTTGATTGTAAAATTTGTTCCACTGGAGTTATTTATAATAGTACTGGTTGTGGTGTTTGTGGTTGTACCTCTTGTGGCGGTTCAACTTGTAACGCCTGCACCAGCTATGATTCCACCGACTATTACTGTTCTTGCACTGGCAGTGGTGATGGCGGTGGCTATGCTAGTTGTACTTCAACCACTAGTAGTAGTTGTTGTCCTAGTGATGGTAATTCTTGTACCCAAGATTATATTAGTAGTCATACATGTCTTCATTCTGATATTTGTTACTACTACAGTGTCTCTGGCTCTTCTACTAAATACGCTGGCTCCGGAGGCAGTTGTAATGCTGCTGGTTCCGGATCCTGTTATAAAATCACCTCTGGTACCTTTTATTCCGCTAATGGCGCTTATTGTGATGCTTTTTGCTCCAGCTCATCTTATGGCAATTTAACCACTTGCTCTTGGTACCCCAGTCAATCTTCTTATTCTACTGGTGGTACATCCTCAACTTTTTACACTTCCACCGGTTCCTGCAGTGGAGATGGTTCCGGTAATTGTTATTCCCTAACAGGATCTTCATCCGGCTATACTGCTGGATCTGCTTGTGGTGGAGCTGGTTGCTCTTGGGGTTCTGGATATAGCTCTCATTCTACTTGTTCTTGGATTAATAATTCCGCGATCAACGATACCGTTACTCTCACAAAATCTCCAACAGTCGATTTATCCAGCTCTGCTACCATCAGTTTCTGGGTCAGATCAAGTCGCACTGGATCATTTATGAGATTTCAAATGGGTGAATCTAGTTCTAGTGAACAATTTTATAATATCACTATTAATAGCGCTGACACCTGGGAAGAAAAAGTTTGGGATATATCAAATATCCCCACCTCCAGTCGTAATGCCATTCAATATTTTGCTTTCAAAAATATTGACGACAGTTCCGCTTTTACTTTTTATTTTGATGATGTCCAAGCTATTCCTCCCACTCCCACCCCCACTCCCACTAACACTCCTACCCCTACTCCAATTCCAGTAAACGATCCTTATTCTTGTACCATCAATGAAAGTTCCAACGACACCTATCTAACTCCAAATTGGAAAGATAATTCCAATGACGAAGATGGTTTCCAAATCGAAAAAAATACTGATGGTGGCGGATTTACTTTCCTAACCAATGTTGGTGCCAACATTACTGGTTATCAAGATAATTCTATCTCCGCCAATCACACTTATACTTATCGCAGTCGCGCCTTCAGAATTGATCTTGGTTCAACTGTTTTTTCTTCATACTGCAACTACCCCACCCTAGACTTACACACTGGTGATCTTAATCTTGAAGGTTTAAACATTGAAGGATTTAATATTAATTAATTTTATAAACTTGATAAACTAAATATATGCCCCAACAATTTACTCAAGATCAAATTGAAAAATTAAAAAGCCTCGGGATTAAAATAGATTCCAACTCGCCTGCTCCAGAAACTCAGCCAGAACCAATAAAATTGAAAATCGAAAATTGTAAATTGAAAATTAATAAACCATCCCCCATTTTCCCTCTGCTTTCTATCTCTGGCCTCACTCTTCTTTCTTTTGGTGGCCTCGTCCTTT